>CAYXBO010000025.1:0-12044 GCA_964463195.1 uncultured Christensenellaceae bacterium
CACGGATAAAAATTCCGTTGCCGAGATAATAGGTGTAGATGTCGTAGCTTCCGAGAGGAGCTATGGTCTGCAGGTTTTCACGCGCCGTTTCGGTGAACGGCTCGAATATCTCCACCTCTTCTAAATAGCCGTCCTTGTCCGTCTGATTTACGTTATAGTAGGATATCTGATAATATGACCTGTTGCTTTCGCTGGAACCGGTTATCGCGTGTTTGGCGTACAAATAGTCCTCGTAAACCTCGAAGGTAGACAAGGCGTTGCCCTTGAGAGTAAACTTCCTTTCCAGCTTTTTAGTGCCGTCGTTAAGCTTGTAAAAGGTAAAATAGTTGTCGGAATCGAACTTCGCGGCAGGAGTGTTAATGCTGCCTAAAACGGCAACGTAATCCCCCGCAAATCTAACCGGCTGAATGGATGCGTCGCCCGCAATATAATACTGATACGGAACCAGAGCGTCGCTATAAGCGTGGTCGCCGATGAGAAGAACCGCTCCGAGCTTGTCCGAAAAGGAAGAGCCGCTGCTCGTTACCTGTTGCTTAACGGTAACGATAGCTATTCCGTCTTTAATATCCACAATCCCCGAAAAGAAGGTCTGCAGGTTTTCGCTGGAACCGAGAGGTTCTATTATGACGTAATCGGCGGTCGCTATGCCGTAGCTGTAAAGAGCGTTATCTCCGCTGCCGGTCAGGTGTTTTCTGATGACGTAATACCCTTCGCCGAAATAACTCTCGACAGTCACGCCGTCAGGAAGCGTAAGCGACAGCTCCGCCCTCTTGAACGGCTCGGTAGTGTCAAAATCCGTAAAAAATTTGTCGTACCGCCCCGAGCACCCCGCAAGGAGCGCCAGTGTAACCGCGATAACTATAACGAACAATCCGACTTTAGCAAACTTCTGCATGCTAATAGTATACCGCAACCCGCCGGATTAGTCAATGCGCCCCGTGTGTTGTTTGTGTGTTCTTTTTCTTACGAAGAAAAAGAACCAAAAAGACGGTGTTAAAGCCGCGAGCCCGCAACTCCGTTGCTATACTCGCGGCTTTTGCCTTTTCAGTTGATTTATTTTAACATTCGATATTATCTATACGATATAAAATTTGCAAACCAAATTCTGGCATTTGTACGATACCGTTGTTTCGACTTCATCGTTCGTTTTATCGCTTGACATTGTATACCGGTATCCGATGACGGTTTCCGTCGAGGCTAAGGGTATGTTCTGAGTGTTTGTAACGCTTCCGCTTACTCCCCAATCTCCGTTAAGCGGAACTGTCCAAAATCCGTTAAAATAGCTGTAGCCGCCGCCTTTTTTTGCCGAACCGCATACATAGTGCTCGTTTCCGTTAATTATCATATACGCCGAAACGTATCCGGTAGCATTGCCTTGCGACCTGACGTTTGCATAAAACGTGCCGCTGATAGACAGCCCGAGACGACCCTCATTATACATATGCATCAATTCTTCCGGCACAGAGACTGTTATTCCGTTTGTTTCATACGCCACGTTTGAGGAATAAGCCTTTGTTTTAATATCAGTCGCAGCCCATAAATCGTTTCTGCTAAGTGCAACCTCGTCCACCCATTTTGCATAAATTTTCATATCGCCGTAATCGTCGGCGGAAATCGATTTGATATATTCGGAAGCACCGTTACGGTCTACGTACCACCCTGCGAATACCATTCCCTGTTTGGTCGGATATGGAATGTCTTTCTCGGAAACACCGACTCCGTACGTATATTGCGTCGGCAACGGAGAACCCAGTTGTCCGTTTTGTATATCCCAAGTGATTTTGTAGGTCGCAATTTCCCATTTTGCTTTGACTTCTATATCGTTTGTCGTTCCTCTGTAAATATTAGTCACCCTTTTGTCGTTTTCGTCAAACCATCCAAGAAAAGCCATGCCTCTTTTCGTCGGATTCTGCAACGATATATTATCCTCTTCGCAGAATTCAAGCGGATTGTCCGCGTTGTTTTCACCGCCGTCCAAATCGTAATAGATTCTATAGGCAATACTGTATTTTGCATATAAAGTTATATCGGATTTTCGGTTGGATATCGCGGATATTCTGCTTCCGCTGAAATCCGCATCTTCATACCAACCGAGAAATACGTATCCGCTTTTCTTAGCTCCAGTAAGCTCGATAACGTCTTCAGACGTGTAATTCTTAACGTTATTCTGAGAACCTCCGTCCGTAATATAAGTTGCCTTGAATTCTTTTAAGAATTTTGCATACAGTTTTACGTCGCTTTTATTCCCCGAATTTATTTTCGTTACAGGGTTGCCGCTGAAACCGGAAGTCTCATACCATCCGCAGAATTTGAAGCCGGACTTCGTCGCTTCAGGCAGAACGTATTCGTTATCATTGCGTACTCTTGCCTGTAATCCTGTCGCTTCTCCGCCGTTTAATTCGTAAGTAATTTCATAATATACCGGAGTATTTTGGTTTTTCGGTTCAGACGCTTTATTGATTAGAGAGGCAATCCCCGAAATCACGCCTATGCCGATGATTACAATTACCGCAAGAATTACGAGTTTTTTCACTTCTGGATTTTCTCCTTCGTAACATACTTATTTATATACTATTCTCAATTTTTGAGAATGTCAAATAAAATTCTCAATTTTTGATATATTTTGCGATAAGGGAAACAAAGGTATGCGGTTCAAATATATTCTTAAACAGTTGCGCACGGAAAACAAGCTCTCGCAAGGTGACTTAGCGTTAAAGCTGAATACTACCCTTAAGACAATTTCGCATTGGGAAACAGGATATTCCGAACCGTCGCTTACGCAATTGGTGGAGCTGTCACGCATTTTTGAGGTCAGCGTGGGCTATCTTCTCGGCATAGAAGATTAGCTGCATTTTCAAAAGTTTTCAACAATAAAAAATAAGCCGCAAACCTGAGCAATTGAATTGCGGGTTTGCGGCTTTAACTTCATCTTTTCGGTTCTTTTTCCACGTTAGAAAAAGAACAACAACTATTTTATAATCCTCACTTTCGACACTCCGTCAACCGAAGCGAATTTAGCGGCGGCGGACTCGTCTCCGTCGGCGACGGCGTAGAGGAAGTTACCGCGGACGGCGACGTCGGCTGCGGGAACTGCCGCTTTGATTGCCGCTTCTGCACTGGCGGCTGCAACCGCGGTCACGCGAACGCCGGTTCTTGCCTTACTGTAAGCGGGAAGATTTACGCTGTTGGTTATTATTCCGTTTTCTATATAATCCTTAATCTCTGCGGCGGCCATTACAGCGCAGTTGTCCTCCGCTTCTTCGGTGGCAGCTCCGAGGTGCGGGATTGCGATTATGCCTTTGACGTTGACGGTTTCGGCGGACGGGAAATCCACTACGTAACGGCGGATTTTTCCGCTTTCCAACGCGGCTTTGATTGCCGTATTGTCAACGAGCTCCCCTCTCGCCATGTTGATAACCACCGCGCCGTCCTTCATTTGGGCGATTGTTCCGGCGTTTATCATATTCTTGGTCGCGGGAAGATAAGGAAGATGCAGCGTGAGGTAATCGGCGGAAGCAATGACGGTTTCCATATCGGTTACGACGATTTCGGGGTTGAGCTTAGCCTTGTTCTTTTCGGAAAGCATGGGGTCGTAGCCTACGACCTTCATTCCGAGAGCATTTGCCGCGTTTGCGACGAGAACGCCGATTGCGCCTAAACCGACAACTCCGAGGGTTTTTCCGGATATTTCAAAACCGCCGAATTTGGACTTGCCCTTTTCGACCTGTTTCTGAACGTTCGTCTCACCGTCGGTAAGAGTCGCCGCCCAGTTGATACCTGCCGCTATATCGCGGCTTGCGAGAAGGAGCGCCGCAATGACGAGCTCTTTAACCGCGTTGGCGTTTGCGCCGGGGGTGTTGAATACGCACACGCCGTTCTCCGCCATTTTGTCGAGCGGAATATTGTTTACGCCCGCGCCGGCACGGCCGACCGCAACGAGATTTTTGCCGATTTCGTAATCAGCCATCTGCGCGCTTCTGACGAGGATTGCCGCGGGGTCCGCTACGCTGTCGGAGACTGTATAGTTCCCGTCGAGAACGGTATAAATTTTGTCACTTATCGAATTGAGTTTAAGAATTTCCGTCATGGGTTATGCGTTCTCCTCTGCGAATTTTTTCATGAACGCAATGAGCGTATCGATACCTTCAACTGGCATGGCGTTATAAATTGACGCGCGCATACCGCCGACCAATCTGTGACCTTTGATGTTGACGAGACCGGCTTTTGCTGCCTCGGCAACGAATTTGGCGTCGAGCTCGGCGTTTCCGGTGATGAACGGAACGTTCATCATAGAACGGTCTTCCTTATTTACGTTGTTCTTGTAGAAGCCGCTCCCATCGATATAATCGTAGAGCTTGTTAGCCTTGTACTCGTTGATTTTCTGAACCTCTTTTACTCCGCCGAGCTTTTTGATATGGCGGAGGGTCAGCATTGCCATGTAGATAGAGAAGCACGGGGGCGTGTTGTAAAGGCTGTTATCCGCCGCCTGCGTGGAATATTTGAGCATGGTCGGGCAGATTGCCATGGGGTTTTCGATAAGGTCTTTTCTGACGATAACCAAAGTAAGACCGGCAGGTCCGATATTCTTCTGCGCGCCGGCGTAGAGAAGACCGAACTTGGTCACGTCGATTTCTTCGGAAAGAATGTTGGAGCTTATGTCACCGACGAGAACGGCACCCTCGGGAACCTCGGGGTACTTGACGTAGCGGGTTCCGAAAATGGTGTTGTTTACGGTGATATGAACGTAGTCGATGTCGTCACGGAATTTAACGTCCTTCGGAATGAAGGTGTAATTCGCGTCTTTAGACGACGCGGCGCAATAAACGTCGCCGTATTTCTGAGCTTCCTTGTAGGCTTTGTTTGCGAAGTTGCCGGTTACGATATAATCCGCCTTGCCCTTCTTCAGAAGGTTAAGGGGAATTGCCTCGAACTGTGTGGACGCGCCGCCCTGAAGAAGGAGAACGTAGTAATCGTCCGGAATATGCATCAATTCACGGAAAAGCGAAACGCACTCGCAGTGGATTGCGTCGTATACTTTGGAGCGGTGGCTCATTTCGGTAACGGACTGTCCGCTTCCTTCATAATCGAGAAAATCTCTTTGTACTGCGAGCTTTACCTCGTCGTAAAGCATGGAAGGACCTGCGGAAAAATTGTAAACTTTCATCATAGACTCCTTATGAAAATGAGTATTAGTCCGTGCGCCTGTGCGCGCGGCTGAAAATATTATATAGCAAAACGACCCGACTTGCAACGAGTGGAGGACAACTTTTCCAAAATGCGGATAATTATTTTACCCAAACGCAAACTAGTGACGATAAGAACAGCATTTTGGGGAGAATTTGTTATGAAAGCAATTATACTTGCCGGAGGTCTCGGGACGAGACTGAAGCCTTTGACTGAGGAAATTCCGAAGCCTCTGGTGCCTATCATAGATAAACCGGTAATCGTCCACATTATAGAGCTATTAAAAAGTCACGGAATAACCGATATCGCCGTAGCGGTCGGATATTTGTCGGATAAAATCGTCCACGCTTTAGGGGACGGAAGCCGTTTCGGCGTAAAGCTGACTTACTTTCTCGAGAGAGAGCCCTTGGGAACGGCAGGCTGCGTGAAAGCCGCCAGAAAATTTTTCGACGGAGATTTCGTAGCCATCGCGGGCGACGCATACACGGACGTGGATTTAACCGCCGCAATCGAATTTCACAAGAACAAAAAAAGTCTCTTTACCCTGATTGCAAAAGAGGTGCCCGACCCTACGGGCTTCGGAGTTATGAAGGTGGACGGAAACGGAAAGGTAACGGAATTTTTCGAGAAGCCGAAAAAAGCCGTCTCGAACCTCGTTAATACGGGAATTTATATCATCGACAAAACCGTTTTGTCACTCGTTCCCGACGGAAAATACGACTTCGGAAAACAGCTTCTTCCGCGGCTTATAGGCAATCTCTACGCCTACAAAACCGACGCGTACTGGTCGGATATAGGAACGCTCCCTTCCTATTATATGACCAACTACCTCGTTGCCTGCGCAATGGAAAAGGAAGCTTAAATTCCGCATAATAAGCAAAAATATGTAGCTATAGCTACATATTTTGACGCTTTTTGCCGTACTTATATTTTATTCGTCAATTTCAGGCAGCTTCTTCCGACACATCCGGATAACAGTTCCGGAAATACTTCTCTAGCTTCGACGGGCGGTTTGTAAGCGTCCAGACTTCACATTGGTAATCGTCTGCCGTTATCCGGACGGTATAACAATTTGCTATATTTTTAAACGTCTCATTCGTTTTCTTTTGTCTGCCATTTAAACACACGGAACAGCGGCAGACAGGCTGAGAAAAAGCGGCGGTAGGCTTCGCAATAGTCGCGGTCGGCGCGCTGGCGCTTGCAGCCCCCGCTGCGGCACAGTCCGAAGTATGGGCATTTCTTGCACTTCTCGGGAGTGTTCACGCTGTTTCTGACAAATTTAAGCGCGGTTGGGCTGTTAGCCATTTCGGTAAAACCGGAGGTGTTGACGTTGCCCAAAAGCCATTCGTCGAGGCAATAGAAGTCGCACGGATAGACGTTTCCGTTGGCTTCCGCGACGAACTGGCGGGCGCAACCGCCGAGAAGTCCGCACTGCTCGGGCATTTTGCCGAGGTACATATTTACCCAATTGTCGAATAAGCGAATGGAAACGTAATTTCCGTCCGCGTAATCTTTGACGTATTTGTTGAAAATTTTAATGAGGAAGGCGGAATAGTCGTCTACCGTCATATAGGCTTCGCCCTCGTCGGTGCTGCCGAACGGTCTTAAGCAGGGAATATACTGAAGGTATTTCCATCCCTTTTTCTTGAAATACGCGTAGGCTTCTTCGGCGTGCTTTGCGGCGTAACCGGTGAGAACTATAAGGATATTGAAATCTACGCCCTTTTCTTCCATGAGCTCGGCGGCTTTTTCCACGACCGGAAAAGAAAAACCGCCGTCCGCCAGCTTCCTGAAACGGTTGCCGTTGCGGTCGCCGTCGAGGCTTAACCCCACCAAAAAGCCGTTTTTTACGAAGAAATCGCACCATTCTTCGTCCACGGTCGTGCCGTTGGTCTGAATGGAATAATAAATTTTGCTCTTCTTTACGTTGAGCTCCCCGACCTTTTCAACGAAGAACTTAAAAAAGTCTATGCCGTGAAGGGTCGGCTCTCCGCCCTGAAAGGCAAAGGAAATCTGTTCTCCGTCGGCAAAGTCGAGTGCTTTTTTTATGAGGTTTTCCGCCGTCTCTTCGGTCATCATACCGAAGTCCGCTTGCTGTCTCAGGTTTTTAACGTCGCCGTAAAAGCAATATTTACAGCGCATATTGCAGAGACCCGAGGCGGGTTTTATCATGAGAGACAGCTGCGGCATAAGCTTTTATTTCCCGTTTTTATACCACTCGGAATTTATTCCGCGGCGGTTTTTGCTGAACTTTTCCGTCCATTCGGTAATCATTCCGTCCATTTTGGTAGCAATCGTCGGATAGACCTTTTGACGGTTATAGTTCTCGCCTACGTCGTCGGACAGAAGGTGCAGCCAGTTGACGCGGCGTTTGTCGAAGAACGCTACGTTGTCGTTCTGCATATTTCTGAAATACTTAAACGCTACGTAGTCTCTGTCCGTCAGCACGTCGTATTTGCCGTATTCTGCGTATTCGGGCATTGCGAGAATGTCTTCGGTCTTTACGGAATAGGATACCGATTTGATTTTTTCCCTCTTCATATAGAGAATGGGATGCTCGTCGTCGTGAATTATATTGTCCTCTTTGGTCAGAAGCGGCATCATGGAAACGCCGTCAATCTCTCTGTCAAAGGGCATATAAGAACCGTTTCCGTCCTCATCCGTCACCCCGCACAAATCGACCAGTGTCGGATAGAGGTCAATCATGGTTGCCGTACCCTCCACCTTGTCGCCGCTCGTCCAGACGTTACCGTTTTTCCACTGCATCAGGAAGGGAACCTTCTGTCCGCCCTCGTACGCGAGATATTTTCCGCCTCTTAAGTCTGCGGTAGAGCCCTGAAGCGCCGGTCCGTTGTCGCTCGTAAATACTATAATCGTGTTATCGTAAACGCCGACCTCCTTCATCGTATCGAACAGCTCGCCGAGGTAATAGTCGAATTCCGTTACGCAATCGACGTAATCGCCCATACCCGTTTTGCCCTTGAATTCGTCTCCAACGTAAATCGGCGCGTGAGGCCACGGCGAGGTGTACCAGGCAAAGAACGGTTTTTCCGAAGACGCCTGCTCCGTTATCCACTGAGAAATGTGGTTGTGAATGAGCTTGGTAGCGTTCTTCTGGTCCTTTAACTCGTCTGCACCGACGGCAATGGTATATTCGCCGCCCACTTCCTCTACGTGATAGAACGGGTCCATATCGTTTACGTGGTGGGAGCCGTAGAAATAATCGAAGCCCTGATTAGTCGGCAGATATTCGCCGTAATCGCCCAAATGCCATTTGCCGAACAGTCCGGTCGCATAACCTGCGTTCTGGAGCGTTTCGGCAACGGTTATCTCGTCGCCGAGCATTCCGTCGACGTTTGCGCCGAGCTCGGCTGCGTTGAAGAACCTCGTTCTTGCAAACGGGTCCATGCAGTTGACAGTCGGATAAATTACGTTATCCGCATAACCTCTGTAGGGATATCTTCCCGTCATCGCCGCAAACCTTGCGGGAGAACACACCGAATAGGAGGAATAGAAGTTCTCGAACTGCAATCCGTTCTCTCCTATGCTGTCGATATTCGGAGTCGGATATATCGCTCCGTTTAAAGAAATATCTCCGTACCCTAAGTCGTCGAGCATTATAAACAGTACGTTGGGGCTGTCGGCTTTGGTCTTTCCGTCCTTTATTCCGTTGAGATATGCGTCGTGACCTTCCCACATTCTGTCAACCTTCGGTTTTAAACGGAGGTTCATGGTAAACGCGAGGGATACCGACATGGCAATCAGTAAGAAACAAGCGACCGTAGTCAGGGCTCTCTGAACCACTCCGCTCTTATATACGTAAATCGGAATTAGGATAATCGCCGGAACAAGAATAAACATTGGCGAAAATATCAGAAGGTTTCCGGCAAGTCGCGTGCCGAAGTTGCCGTCTCCCGCCTGCAGGAAATTGCTCGCCGTCGAATAGCCGGCCCTCGCCGAGGTAAACGCGCCCCAGCCGCCGTCGGCTCCGTTGAATATGTATAAGGTTATAATGCCGAACGAAACGGCGATATAACCGAAAAGCATATACATGTAAACCTTTTTCTTTACGAGAACGCCCACAGTCATCGCAACCGCAGTCAGCATAAGAAACACGGCGCCGACCAAAGCCACGATGTTCAGCCCCGCAATCCATATGGCAAGCATGAGAACTATTCCCGCCGCCATAATAAACAGGGGAAATTTTTTCTTTTCAAAATCAAAATTTATCGAGTGTTCCAACGAAAACGTCCTCCGAAAACTATATTTAAATATATTTTAATATAAAAATTAACATTATACAAGACGAAAAATGAAATTTTTTCCGACGACTTTATAAAAGGCACTTATTTTTTACGGATTTCATAGTATGTGGTATCAATGTTTTTCTTGGAGGTATTATGAAAAAATTTACAGTTATAGCTCTTATAGCCGTCATTGCGGTGTCGCTGTTTGCGACGTGTATACTTACGGCTTGCGTCAATAACGACGGCAAAATAAGACTTAACGAGGTTACGCACTCGATATTCTATGCGCCGTTATACATCGCCATCAACAACGGTTATTTCGAGGAAGAAGGTCTCGAAATCGAGCTCACCAACGGAGGCGGAAGCGATAAGTCCATGACGGCCCTTATTTCCGGTCAGGCTGACGTTGCCCTGCTCGGTCCGGAAACCGCCCTTTACGTAAAAGCCCAGGGGGCGGAAAATAACGCCGTCATCTTCGGTCAGCTCACCAAAAAGGACGGCTCCTTCTTAATCGGAAGAACCGCAGAACCCGACTTCAGTTGGGCGGGCGTTGCCGGAAAAGAGGTAATAGGCGGCAGACAAGGCGGTATGCCCGCAATGTGTCTTGAAGCGGCTCTCGTCAAAAACGGCTTGAACAAAGGAGTGAATTACACCATGAACTACGACGTTCAGTTCGACCTTATTACCGCCGCGTTTGAAGCGGGAACGGGAGATTACTGCACCATGTTCGAGCCCGCCGCTTCCCAATATCAGGCTGCCGGCAAGGGTTATATCGTAGCCTCAGTCGGCGCGGAAGCCGGAGTTATGCCCTACACCTGCTTCATGGCGACCAAAAGCTATATTGCCGACCACGGCGATAAGGTGGAAAAGTTTATGAGCGCGGTTATGAAAGGTATCGATTTCGTGTTCACCGCAACGGACGCCCAGCTTGCGGACGCTCTGCGCAACAGCTTCCCCGGCGTTTCCGATGAAATTTTAGCAAAATCCGTCAGAAGCTATATCGCTATCGACGCTTATATGACCTCGCCCATTATGCAGGAAAACGAGTTCAACAACCTCGTAGACCTTCTGACCAACGCCGGAACTCTCACGAAAAGAGTTGCCTTTACGGACGTAGTTGACAACAGCATCGCCCAAAAGCTCAAGGCTCAGGCGGCTTAAGCTTCTATCGGCTTACAAAGGAGTCCGAACATGACACCACTTCTGACGCTTGATAAACTGTCGTTAATATATCACAGTCCGGACAGCGAGACGCTTGCGGTAGACAAACTTTCGTTTGAGGTACACGAAGGAGAACTTCTGGCAATCGTCGGACCGTCGGGTTGCGGAAAATCAACGCTTCTTTCCCTTCTGTCGGGGCTTCTTGCCCCGTCCGAGGGGGAGATACTCCTTCGGGGAAAACCCATAAGGGAGCTTAAGAACGCAACGGCTCTCATGCCGCAGAGGGACCAACTGTTCGAGTGGCGGACGATACTCAAAAACGTCGTCCTCGGGTTGGAAATTCAGAAAAAGCTGACGCCCGAAAAAACCGAAGAAGCTAAAAATCTTCTGGAGAAATACGGTCTCGGCGACTGCCTCAACAAAAAGCCGTCGGAGCTTTCGGGCGGTATGAGACAGCGGGCGGCTCTTATCAGAACTCTTATGACGGGTCCCGAGATACTTCTTCTCGACGAACCGTTCGGAGCGCTCGACTTTCAGACCAGACTTAAGGTCGTTGACGACGTAGAGAACATTATCCGCTCGGAAAAAAAGACGGCTATTCTCGTCACTCACGACATCTCGGAAGCAATAAGCGTTGCGGACAGAATACTGGTTCTCTCCGCAAGACCGGCAACCGTTAAATCGGTACTCGAAGTAGACCTGGACAAAGACGCGACGCCGCTGAAACGCCGCGAAGACAAAAGGTTTTCGCAGTTCTTCGACCGCGTATGGAGGGACTTGGAAAATGAGTGAGCAACATAAGATATATCTCCGCAAACGGCGGATTTCTTACCTTATAACAAAACTTTGGCAGCTGGGTATTCTCGTTGCGTTCTTCGGGTTCTGGGAGCTGTCCGTAGCCGTCGGCTGGACGGACCCGTTTATCTTCTCCAGTCCGTCGAGAATAATTTCCACGATAGGCTCCCTTTCGGCAAACAATGACCTTTGGCACCATATAGGCGCCACGCTCTACGAAACGGTTTTAGGGTTCCTTATATCCACCGCTTTGGGAACCTTAATAGCGATAATACTGTGGTGGTCGAAGAGGACGAGAGACGTTTCCGAACCCTACCTTATTGTCCTTAACGCCCTTCCTAAAATCGCCCTCGGTCCTATCATTATAATTTGGGTCGGGGCGGGTAAATCGGCAATAGTTACGATGGCTCTTCTCATCTGCCTGATAATTACCATTATCAGTATGCTCGGAGGGTTCCTCGCGGTAGACAAGGAAAAAATTCAGCTCCTTAAATCCATGAGCGCCAATAAATGGCAGATTCTCACAAAGCTCGTCCTTCCGGCAAACGTTCCGACTTTGGTGTCCGTCCTGAAGATAAACGTCGGGCTCGCCTGGGTCGGAACCATTATGGGGGAATACCTCGTTTCCCGCGAGGGGCTCGGATACCTCATAGTTTA
>CAYXBO010000026.1:0-11789 GCA_964463195.1 uncultured Christensenellaceae bacterium
AACCCGCCTCAGCCGTTTATTCATTCCGGGCTCAAGAAAGTCCGTCGTCGAGGTTGCCCACCGCTTTTTCAGCTGCACGCCGTCGTACGCCCCGAGCCCCTTTTCGAGATAACCGAAGGTGGTCGGCTTGTTGCGGATAACCGTCATGAGCTTTTCCGTTCCGAGATACTCCAGAAAGTAGAAAGAGGAAACGTCCGCTCCCCTCATTACCTCTGCGGTATTTTTCTTCGGGTCGACGATAAGGATTGCGTTGTTTACCGCGGTCGCCTTGGTTTCGTCTCCCATAACGAGGTCGTCGCGCTTTATGGCGCACGCAAGAAACAGCTTTTCGCCGTCCCACGCAGTCGCCGCGGCGCTGCTGTCGGTTATCATGGTAAAGTTATCGGAAATAAGCCTCTGCGTCGTAAATCCGTCGAAGGAATACATCGCCTCGTCCGTCAAAAACACAATTCTGTCGCCGCAGTCCGTAACGGTGTCGGGTCTGAGGTTTCCGCAGAACGAGGTGACCGGAGTCAGCTTAAAGCTGCTTTGCTCAGCGTACGCCGTGAGACGGTAAATTCCGTGCTGGGAAAAGATGTAGACATAATCCTTGAAGCTTCTGACCACCTTCAGCATTCCCCACTCTTCGTTCCCCACTCCGATATAACCGCCTTCGGTCGGGGAAACGTTCCAGTTCATGGGGTCTTCCGCCGCGGAAAAAACCAGCCGGTTTGCGGTCGTTCCGTTTTCAATCCCGAAAACTCTTGTATAGTGCGAGCATACCGAAATGAGCGGAGGCGTGTTTTCGTACGCCGTGAAGAAATCCTTTTCCGCAAAGAACCCGCCGCCGTCGGTTTTGTAGAACACGTAAGCGTTTTTCCCCTTCATCGTATAGCGCATTCCGATGGCGTCCGTGCCTTCCGGCAGAACGACGTTGGAATTTAACGCCGTGCCCGCGTAGAAGTCCACGAGATAAACCTTGTCCTTTCTGCTGCCCGAGGTGTCGCCGCATAAAACGAGCAGCCTGTCCATGGAGCTGCCGTCCTCGGTCTGAACCTTCCACGTCCAGATTTTCTTGGGATTTAAGGTAATGAGCGTTCTTATCTTCGCCGAGCTGAGCCCCGCGTAGCCGCCCACTCTTATGCCGTAACCGCCCGTCAGCATTCCGTTCTCGAAGCTGACGTTGTACGCCGTTCTCGCAAAGGACAGCGGCAAGGTGTTGGGGTCGGACGTGAGGTTGAGCCCCTTGAACTCGTCCACGCGGTAGACGGCTTTCTTTACCGAATAATCCTTTGCGGACGGAAAAGCGTATCCGTTCATACGAACCTCCTTTCCGGAATTACGCGGCTTTTAACGTCGCGGGTCAGATTGAAAATTCCGCTTTCAAAACAGCTCTTATAATAAGCGGCTTCCTGCGGGAGCCCACGAACGGCGGCGTATTCCGCAGCCACTCCGTCAACGATTACCGGCGCGAACGCGGCGCTCGGAAGAGGCAGTATTCCGGTCTTACCGAAGCTTTCAAAGCACGCGACGGTTGCCGTAACCTCCGCCGTTTCTCCCGCCTTTTCGCACAAAAGCTTGCCGTCTTTGACTTCAAACGGCAGTTTTTTGCCGTTTCTTGTCACCTTTTCCACCTTGAGAACGGTGTAGTCTTCTCCGATAAGGCTTTCCGCCACCTGAGAAAGAGCGGCGGCTCCATCGGAAAATTCCACAACGCCGCTCCTCCTTATATCCACGTATTGAGTGAATACCTTGCGGTAGACGCGGTTTATCTGGGTTAAAAGCACGTCGAGGTCGTAATGCTCCTCGTCGGTATCCAGCGAAATATTTACGGACAAAGTTTTCAGTATTTCCTCTATTAAGGCGGATACCGTTAAATTGTAATTCATATTCCCCTCCTCTTTAAAGTCCGCGCGTAGTTTTACGCGCGGACTGATTTCGCCTAAAGAACCTTGGACGCCGCTTTGTCGATTGCGTTAAAAAGCGCTTCCCGCCCCTCGGCTTCGGCCGCTTTTTCCGCTGCGAGATTGTGCCGTTCGATTTCTTCGATGAGCCGTTCGACGTTCTCCGCGCGGGTCTTTGCCGTATGCACGATTGCGCGGCAGTCCAGCTCTTCATAGGGAAACGCGAGTATGAAAGTCGGTCTCTCCGTATGACTGTGCAACTCGTAACGCTTGCTCTTTTCGTCGTAAACCACGAAGTAGCGAGGGTCGATTTCCCTTATTCTTGCCGCTATATCGAAGAGGTCGTTTTTGATTTCCATACCCGCAACCTCCCGTTAGGCCTGCTGAGCGGCGGTGTAACCCGCTTCCTTGATGCCGGTCATCTTGCCCTGCCCAACCGGTCTCGTGCAGATGAGGTTGGCGTATTTGACGAGGGTCGCCTGATAGGCGGGTTTGGATTCGAGCTGACGGAGCACGGAGCCGTTGTCCCCTTCAATCCACTTCCAGTCGCAGAGCTGCTGAAGTCTGAAGTCCTGAGTGTTGAGGAAATACGCCGTTTCGGGCGCGACGAATCTGTCGGCGATAACGGGTATTCCGCTAAAGGACAACGCCTTGAAGCCGCCGTCGATATTCATGTAATCGACGTTGGTTCCCTTGTCGGCGAGAGCGTTGAAATACTTTCTTCTCACGTCGTAGGAGCAGAGAATGAGGTCGACTGCTCCGCCGCTCTTCTGCTCGATTGCGTCAAGCTGTTTCTGGAAGTTGTCGGCGCTTATGCCGGCGTTCAAGGCAGTGGTCTCCGGAAGCATGAACCCGAAGCTTGCGCGGGCGTTGCCGTAGAGACCCGTTATAGACGAATCGAAGAGATACTCCAGACCGTAAAGCTCCGCGTCGTAGGACTGCTGAACCACCATAAAGTCGGTAGCGGCAGCGCCCGCAACAGCCGAAGAAAGCTTGACCTTATTGTTTACGCGGTCGACCGAAACGATTTGTACGGGAGCGGTGCTTCTCGCCGTGCCGTCGGCTTTACGGACGTCCACGCTCATACCCTCGATAAGATTACGGGTATCGTCAACTGCGTATTCGGGAGCCGTAACTCCGGATTTAGTGACGAGCGTTGCGAGTTTTCCCGAGCCGTCCTGATAAAGCATACGACCGAAGTTGAACTTCGCGGACTCGAGAAGTCCTTCCATTTCGGCGTTCAGAACGTTGACCAACGCGCCGGCGGAGGTTTCGCTTGCGCGAAGTGCTTTATCTGACACCTCGATGGTTCCGTAAATGTTTTTGAGGTCGGCTTTCAAGGCTATATAATTGTTGCCTACGGCTTTAGGAAGCGTGCCGGTTTCGGACGCGCTGCCCATACCTCCGTTCAAGCCGAAGCGCGTGGCGCAGATTATCTCCTTGCCTACTACGTTCTCGCTTCCCTTTTTAATCATGTTGTAAAAGGGATTGGTTTTGGTGTTAATCTGGTCGACGATTGCGTCCAGATATACGGATTTTAAAATGTTATCCGCAGAACTTAAAGTTACCATTTTTGTCCTCCTATTTTTTGTTTAAAATCCCGAGTGCCATCGCGCCCGCGTCCTCAATGGTCGTTGCGCGCCTCGGAGCGTTTATCGGGCTCGCTCCTCCGGAAGAAATGGTTTTGGGGGCGCTTTTGCCGAACAGTCCGCCGATGTACTCGGCGATAACGGCGTCGCGAAGAGCTTTGTCTTCTTTGACTGATTTCAGCAAAAATTCCTTGTCCTCGGCATAGTCCTCAGGCGATTTCCAGCTCTTCGACAGCGTGTTTAAAAGCGCTATTTCCAAGCAGTTTTCGTTTGCGAGCAAGTCGGAATTTCCGGTGACCTCCGCTTCTAATTCGGGAAGGAATCTGCGAGCCACGGGATAGCGGGTCAAAAACCCTTCCACTCTTTTATCCCAATCGGGCTTTGCCGCAGTTTCGGCAGCGGTTTTTTCCATCGCTTTCAGCTTCTGGCTCCTCTTCGTGAACTCCTTTTCCAAATTTTCGTAAGCCTTCAGAAGCTCCTCCTTGTCTCTGAACTTTCCGAATTCCCCGCGTGCGTTATCGGCTGCGCTCTGCTCCTCGTTTTCGGGCACTGCCGCGCTCCCGACTGCCTGCGTGGTTTGTTCGGTTGTTACGTTTAATTCTTTTTCCATATTTAACTCCTGTCTTAATTTTCCGTTTCGGATTTGCTTTCCGTCTCCAGCTTCTGCATGATTTTGTGTTGACGGATGTGCTCTATAATTCTCTTGACCGTCCCGTCGCTCGGAGAGAACTCAGATGACACGACGGCTCTCGTGTGCTCTCCGATATGGAGCGCGTGATTGTCCACCTCGCATACCGGAACGTCCTCTCTCGTCAGCCGCTCGTTCTCCTCCGAAGCGCGTCTTACGTGCATTTCGTCGTCTCCCCTCGCGTTCTCCCACGCGCCGAAGCCGAGGACGGAAAGCGCGCGGTTTTTGGCGGTCTCCGACAGCTTGCCGTCGCCGTCCGATAAAAGCCCGAGCTTCAGCATTTCCATGACCATATTCTGACGGGAAGCAAGGCTTTCCGAAAGGCTTGCCGCGTTATCGAAAACCAAATCGTCGCTTGTTAGGTTCCCAGAAGTGAAGGATACGGTCTCTAAAGCCGCATTTTCTCCCGAAATTCTTATCATTCTCGGCATGGTCGCGTACTGACGGTAAAGCCTTAAAATCTGCTGTGCGACTTCCTTTATGGCCTGCCTTATGCTTACCGAAGTAATGGACAGTCTGTTCTCGTCCTGCTCGATAAGAAGAGAGAGCGCCGTTCCCGAAAGGTTTACGTTCGTGAGGTCTGAGGTCGTCATAAAATCCGACACGCCGCTTATTCCTATGAACTCCTCCTTGAGGCTGTTTTCCTCTATGGAGAAGCCGGTGGGGACGTTGCCGCACTGCATCATAACCGGCGGCGTGGAGCCCTGTCTGTAGACGAGCACTCTTCCGGGAGCCAGCCCCTCGTCCTCCAAAGCGTCTAGGTTGACGGAGCCGTCCTCGACTGCCATAACGCCCATTGCGATACGGTTCAGGAATTCGTGTTTTCTGTTCTTGACGGCGTTGAAGGCGCGCTGTACGGGAATAAGTCTCTCTATCAAAGAGGAGCCGAAAAAGGACGACGGCTGCTCGAACGCGGCTTGTCTTACGAACGGAAAGCTCCTCTCTCCGTCCCTTCCGTTGAGGTACGGCAATTCCCCTTCGTATAAAAGCGCGTCCTCGGTGGCGATAACCAGTCTGCCGTTGGGGTATTGTCGGGTCGGTCTTTCGTAGCGCTCTATAACCAGCGCGTGGTTCTTTTTAACGTCCGAGCAGACCCGCGTTCCCCTGCCCGTGTAGAATTTTCCGCCGCCGGTTACGCTGTCGGCGTTCATGACCGACACGTCTCGCCCCTCGGTTTTTACGCCCCACACGCGCTCCACCTCTTCTGCGGGATACGCCCGAACGTGCATTATGCTCTGACAGTCCTCGAGCCCCTGCGCGGAGGTGTTGTCGGGATAGATTTCGTAAGGCGGACATACGCTCACGTCCACGTCTCCGTCCTTTACCGCCCTTCCGTCCTTTATAGCGACGGTGCGCCCTTTGTCCTTATTCCAGACGACCTTATAGAAGGACGTTCCCATGAGCTCCGAATAGAAATTGGCTTTATTCATCGCCGCCTTGAAATTTACGTCGTCAGCAACGGCATAAAGCAGCTTGGTTGCGAACTTTGCGTTCTTGATATCCTCGTCGTCCGAGGTAAGAGGTCTGACGGTTATCGCCGAATCGATACGCGAAAACTTGGAAAGCCTCGTTTCGATAAGCGGCGCGATATGGTTGTAAACCTCACGCTGCTGCCAGTAGTATTGCTTCCCGAAATCCTCCACGTCGCCGTCGGGCGCGATTTCCGCAAACTGGTTGCCCATGTAGAAGTTGACGTTTAAAAGCCACACCGATTCCAAGCCTCTCCGAGCCTCGCTCCGCTTCTTGAAATCCTCGAACACCTCTTTGACCAGTTTTTTCTCTCTGTCTGAAGTCGTTTTCATTGTTCCTCCTTTTTGTTTTTGCTTTTTTTCGGCGACAGAAGTCTTATCAGCCGCCTTTTTTCTCTCTCCAGCTCCTCGTCCGTCATTTCGGACAAATCGCGGTTTTCCTTATTCATTTCGAGATAGGTTTTGAGCGCGCTGACGTCCGGCGCGTAATATTTGGTAACCACCTTTTCCTTGACGGGACGCCGTTCACCGTTCTCGTCGAGCGCGTACTCTACGCTTATCTCGTCCTCTTTGTAACCCTTTGCCTTCTGATATAAAGTCGTCATTAAATCATCCAAAATTTACCTCCTGACGTTTTTTCTCGAAGCTCTTCTCGCCATATTTTCCTTATGCCTTGCGTAAATGTCCGGTTTGGTTTTGGGAGCGTCGCGGTGGGGTCTGGAGCAGAGATAGTAACGGAGTTCGTCCAAAGCGTGGTCGTCCTTTTTGACCGGCGCGTCGCCCGCTCCCCAGCGGTACCCCTTTATCTCCCTTATGAGGTTCACGCAGTTGCGGAAAATGAATATGGACGGCGGTCTCGCCTGAAAACGGTCTCTTACCCGCATAATCCCCGAGAAAAGCTCCTTATTCACGTTGGTATCTACGGCTATTCCTTTTTCGTAAAAGAGCTCTGCGACGCTTTTGGTTGCGGCGAGCGTTCTCTGAGATGCGGCGCTGTCGATTAACGCCTCGACCCGCCCCGAGAAGTCGCGGTGCCAGCCGATTGAATCCGCCGTTTCGAGAATTCTTCTGGCGTGCCAGTCGATATCCTTTTCCTTTTCGTAGTGCTCGGCTACGACGTAAACGTTCCCGTCGTAATCGACCGCGTAAAAGTGGCAGGAAAGCGGGTTCTTAAGCCCAGGGTCGATTGAGGCTCTGTCCTGCCAATCAAACGGTATCGGGAAGGGGTCGATAACGTGGATTTCCTCCGAAAACTCCGGATAAACCAACCCCGAAGCCGCCTGAAACAGTCCGTACCGTCTGCTGTCCAGACTGTCCGCGGAAAGCGTTGCCGACAGCCGTTTAACCTCTTCGGCGTCGAGATAGGGGTTGTCCGCCCATTCCATAGTTATATAGAAAACCTCGTCGTCCTGCCGGTCGTTGAGATATATTCTGTCGTACACCCAGGTAAGCCCTTTAAGCGGAGTCATTGTCCCGAAAACGTCCCCCTTTTTATCGAGAACTCTCATGCGGCATTCCTCGTAAATGTCTTCGGGCGGCTCCTCGTCGAACCACACGAAATCGAGCGACGCGCCCTGAAACTTTTCCCGCCCCTGGTCGCAGGACTTGAAGCAGATTTTGGAGGTGCCGCCGAACACGTTTTTGACGGTCAGGAAATCGATAATCCCCATTTCCGCCGAGTCCTTACTGCCCTTTACCATGACGATATCGTCAATCCACGCGGGCGGAAGGTATTTCAGAAGCTTCTGCTGGGCGACGTCTCTTTGCACCTCGTAGGACAGAGAAACCACCCACCCCGTCACGTTTTCGCGGTTCTCGCGGTACGGGTGAATTCCCCTCGCCATCCAAACGGCTTCTACGGCGCCGCACTCGGTTTTCCCCGTGCGGTTGCCGCCGAAAACCCACCTGTTGCGCTTTAAAGAACGGTGAAATTCCAGCTGCTTTTTATGTACTTTGTCGCCCGTATTGTAAGCGGCTAAGCGCCTCTCGGTGGTTCTCCCCGCCGAAATCTTCGCCGCCGCTCTCATTCTCCGTAAAATGCGCTCCAGCTCCAGCCTTTCCATATTTCCCGTCCTCATTTCAATCGACAAACAATTTCAAATTAAGGCATTATAATACCCCGCCGAAGGGTTATAATCTTTGGCGAGGTAACCTTGAAAAAGTTTGTATTCGTTTTATCCCTATTCTTTATACTGAGCGTCGGAGTGCTTCTTCCGGCAGCCCCTGCGCGCGCCGCGGAAATCGCCTCCACACCCCACGTTATAATCACCGAAAACGTGTGGCTGTGCTCCTCGTCAGGCGACAGACTGTTTCTTTTACCCAACACCTACTACGCAGAAATAACCGGTATGGACGAGACCTTCTATTTCGTCACCTTCAACGGAGTCAGCGGCAGAGTGGAAAAGAACGAGGTAACCACCGTAGGCTATCACACCAAAGCCGACGGAACCATGCGGGACATGAAGGTGGACGATTCTTTTGCGGAATTTCCCACGATAAATCTGAAATCCCGCCCCGACCTTGCGTCGACCAACCTTGTCGCCATGCCGACCAACGCGAATTTTACCTTCGTCGGGCGGTTCCCTCTTGAAAAGGAGCTGTGGTATGCCGTCCGTTTCGACCAGTATTTCGGCTATATCCGCGCCGCAAGAACCAACATAAAGGACATCACCTTCGAGGATTTCAAGCCTCAGGAAGCCCCTCCTGTTTCGGCAACTCCCGTGGACGACCCGACAGGAAACGGCGGCGGAGATATTTTTAAGAGCGACGGAAGCAATTCCTCCGCAACCTTAAAGATAATCCTCGTCGTAGGGCTTATCGTTCCCGCCGTTCTCATAGTGTTTTTGGTATTCAAGCCTAAAGGAGACCGCACGCCGCGGGGTTGAAGCTCTCCTCCCTTGCCTTAGCCGAAAGATATAGCCCCGAAATAAAAACGTCCCCTCCGAAAACCTTGACCATTTTTTCGTCGGTGTATCCCCTGAGAATAAAAGCCGCCCGCATATGCTCCAGCGCCTTGTTGTAAACGTAAATGGCGTTTCTGAGACTACAGCCGAGCGCCTCGGCGATTTGCCAAAAATACTGTTTTTTATGAATTTTGAGCTCAAGAACCGTCTTATATTTTTTCGGCATAGCTTTCATAATTTCCCTGAAATCCCTTTTAAGAAGCAAGAGTCCGCTATGCGTTCGGACGGTATCCGTTGCCTCCTTAAAAATTCTTTCTGCGTCGTAAAAATATGCGCACTGATAATGAAAATCGGCAAGAGTTTGTATTCTCTTCTCTTTCGCACGTATCAGATAATCGAAGCTCCTGCCGAGCAGGAAAATCGTTTTGACCCATATTTTATTCATCGTAAAAATTCAGCCTCCGTCAGGTTTTAATTTGTGAACATTTGTTCGTAAATTAGTATAGCACGGTAACTACCTCGGCGCAAGTTTTATGACAAAATTAAATTGTGAAATATAAATCACGTGCGGAATTTGCCCAAAAGGCGAGGTTTTTAGCTTAAAAGTCGAAAAACGGCGATAAAAATAAGTGAAAATCCTAATTGCAGGCTTTGTCGGACGTGTTTTGACTTGCCAAACGGAGCTATATAATATATAATAAATTTTATGAAATATATAAAGTCGGTATTTGAATATCTTTTTCTTTTTGAACGCGGAAAACGTTTCTTTTTAACCGCGCTCGTTATACTTCCCGTCGCCGCGCTCTCGGGCTTTGCGCTCCCTCTCGGCGACTATTTTTCGTGGTTTATCAACTTCAGCGGACAGTATGAAAACTTCACTGCCCTTTTGACTTCGAGCTTCAGCGGCTTCAACGTAATAATATACGTTGGGCTGCTTATTCTGACCGTTCTTACCGTCGCCGCGGTTGCCAGTATGATGAATTACTGTCTGAGAACGGGCGGTCTCCGTTTCGGGAACCTCTTAAGAAACATCAACGACAACTTCTTCCCCGCACTCTACTCCTGCGTGATTTTCGGAGGCATTGCGCTTCTGGTGCAATTCGTCATGACGGTTTTCCTCTATCTCGTAAACCTCATCAAAACGGCGTGGGTCGTTACGGCGCTCGGGATATTCGTGTTGCTTTTATTCCTGTTTCTGCTCCTTCTTATCGTCGCCGCGGCGATGATTTCCCTGCCGATTTCCTCCTATTACGGCGTGGGACCGGTGCGCTCCTTCGGATTATCCATTCAGAAAACGCAAGCGAACTTCTGGAAGATTATGCTTGCGCTTGCCCTTCCGATTTTAGTTTGCGCGGGGCTCGGATTTGCCATCGGCGCAATCGGGAACTTTATCGCGTCGGTAGTCGTTTCCGCGGTAATTTACGACTTTATGCTGACCTATCTCATAACCCTCGCAATTCTCGCGTTCTACGATATCGAGGGAATTACCCGCGACGACACGCCACGCGCGTATCTCTACCGCAAATACAGATAAAAAGGAGGCTTTGATATGCTAACCAAAAACACGCTGTCTGTTACGGCTTCCAACTTAAAACTCGTCACAAAACTGATAGTTTTCTTCCTTATCGTACTGGTGATATTCTTTGCCCTGACAGCCGCCGCGATAAACCCTCTCCTGAAGGTGATTGCGGAAGCGCTGAACGCAACTGACTTCAACTTTTCGGACGATTTGATTAACGACGGAAATATCGACCTTTCGGCAATACTTTCCAATATTTCCACCAATATAAACGCGGTTTTTTCGGCTAACCCGTCGCAGATTGTCTATACGATTCTGATGCTCTGCCTGATACTTTACGTTATAAAGTTTTTGTCCGGGCTCTCCCTTCTCCCCACCGCCAAAATAATCGCGGGACAGATGACGACCAGCTACAGCGACAACTTTCTGCCGGCGTTCGTCGCAAACTTCAGAAGCACCCTCGCTCATTCCTTTTTATCGTCGCTGGTATTCCTTGTAATCGATTTGCCGGTTACCGTTTTCATTATATACGTAACCGCTCTGATAATCCCCACTCTCGGCATATTCGCAATTCCAATCGGGCTGTTCGTATTCGTACTGGTCTACTCGGTGCGTTTTGCTATACTCGCCGAATGGCTGCCGCGCATAGCAATCTCCGGTGAAACCGTAACGGGCGCCTTCGTCTCGTCGATACGCGACGTCCCCTATTCCTTCCAGCGTTATTTCCCCGGAATGTTCTTAATCATGCTGTCTACGGTAATTCTCGTTCTTACGACCGTATTTATAACAGTCGCTCTTTCCCTTCTCCTCTTTATCCCGCTCGCAATAGTCGTTTTAACCTCATATTCTTCGGTGGTCTATTGCCGCAAGATTAAGCAGAACTACTTTATAGACGCCAACACGGTTGTGGAAGTTAAAGAAGATATTATGGAGTAGTCGCCCTGAGGGCGAGTGAAATTTTTGAGCTTCGCTCAAAAGCGAAATCTAACGAAAGAACCGCTCGTTCTTTCGTTAAGCTAAGGATATTTATTTTAAATATTTGTAATTGTCTTTTATATATAATATATCTTTTTCTACTTCGTCGAAGCGGGCTTTGGAAAAATCGACATCCGCCCTGCCCCTCTTACGCCAGTCGTCGCAGACGCTTTCCTTATCTGTCATTGTTTTGCGTAAGACACAATAAAACAGGCTTTCCGTCTTATAATAACTGAACGCCGCCTCTCCGTAAACCGCGTAGCACGCGGCACAGTCTTTACACTTCCTAATCATTTTTTATATCTTCTTCTATAATGTGCCTTATGGCGGAAATATCCGTCAGCAGATTATTCAACGCAATCTGTACGCTGTCCGAAAATCTCGGTCTTCTCCGCTTACGAATAAACTCTTCACAGCTGTCGGTGTTTTCTACCGTAGCTCCCTTTTCCCCGCACCTGCCGAATTTAGTGTCGTGAAACCGCTTCACTCCCCTGATGTAATATCTGTTAAAGTACGCACAATTGAAACACTTTTTGCTACTGTAGTCCATTTGTTTTCTCCTTACTTTTCCGTACAGATTGTTGCTACAGTCATATTTTATAATGAATTATAACTCTTCGCTTGATAAACACGTATTTGTGTTGAATTGTAATAAACAGCCCGCAGTCCGTCATTGCGAGGAGCATAGCGACAAAGCAATCCAGTCCTGCGTAGCTCCACCCGCCGTCATTGCGAGGAGCGTAGCGACAAAGCAATCCACTCC
>CAYXBO010000027.1:0-11741 GCA_964463195.1 uncultured Christensenellaceae bacterium
TCTCCGGTACGCCGCGCGCTGTACAGCCTCAGCCGCGAAGGCGGTTCGGGTTCTGCCGCAGCGGTCTCCGGTGCTCCGCATTCGACGGAAATTCCGTATACGCTCAACAGCGAAAGCACGGAGGTCATGGCGGCTATGCTCTCCGGAGGCGTAAACGGCGGTTACGGCGAAAGCTACAACAGCTATGCGGTAAGGTTTGCATTTACGCCCAACGGTCAGATGGAAAAGAAAATCCGCTTCATTCTCGCCGAAAACGTAACGACCAATCTCACCGCGCAGATAAACGCCTATCAGAACGAGTTCAACTTCACCGCAACCCGCGCCGTCGCTCTCGAGTACATCGATAACGGCGGAACCGCCGAAATGTGGTTTACCTTTATGGTCGGCGGTCAGACCGGCGTCTACAGACAGCTCGTTTACAGCATAAACGATACGGACGACTGGAGATACCTCTCCGACGGCGAGGTTCATACCGTTGCGGTCAACTTCTATAAGGGAGCGAGATATCTCTCCAACAGCAGCAATCTGGTTGCAAGCGACGTTTCCTCGCAGCACATCGACCTTTATATAGACGGAATACGTTACACCGTAGACGGCGAAGGGAACTACTCGGAAAGCGGCTCGGTCAAACGCTTCTACTACCCGAATTACAACACGCTCGCCAACTGGAAGGATAAGGACGGAAAGACCTCCGGTTCCTCGACCATAAATCTTTCCGACAAGTATTTCCTCGACGAATACACCTCGGCGGGTATTGCGGTAACCTACGGCGAGCTGAAGCTTTACGATATGTACGTTGCGAAAACCGCGGTCGACGTGGCGGGCGGCGAGGCGTACTTCTCTGAGTTCGGAGGGCTCGGAAGCTTTTTTCAGCGTTAAAAGCTGAGTTTAAAAGCTGAAAACACCCGAAAATGCTTGCGCACGCACGGTAAGAAGTAATATACTTATTAGAATAAAAGCTGTATCTTAACAATACAAGTTAAACGATTTGAGGAGGTCTTAAAGTGGCAAAGGTTGAATTTAACACCGAGAGATGCAAAGGTTGCGGTCTGTGCGTACTGTCGTGCCCGAAAAAAATTGTGTTTTTGTCGGACGTAACCAACAAGAACGGTTACAACGTTGCGACCGTTGAAAAAATGGACGAGTGTATCGGATGCGCGAGTTGCGCGGTTATGTGCCCCGATTCGGTCATCGAAGTTGACAGATAAAGGAGTTTTATAGATGAAACAGTTGATGAAAGGTAACGAAGCAATAGCCGAAGCGGCAATCCGCGGCGGTTGCAGAGCGTTTTTCGGATACCCGATTACGCCTCAGAACGAAATTCCGGAATATATGTCCGCGAGACTTCCCGAGGTGGGCGGCGTATTCGTACAGGCGGAGAGCGAGGTTTCCGCAATTAACATGGTCTACGGTGCAGCCGGAAGCGGCGCGCGCGCCATGACTTCCTCTTCAAGCCCGGGAATTTCCTTGAAACAGGAGGGTATTTCCTATATCTGCGGAGCGGAGCTCCCCTGCGTAATCGTCAATATGGTTCGCGGCGGTCCCGGACTCGGCGGTATTCAGCCCGCGCAGAGCGACTATTTTCAGGCGGTAAAGGGCGGCGGTCACGGCGACTACCACATGTTGGTTTACGGACCCGCCAGCGTTCAGGAAGCAATCGACCTCATGTATAACGCTTTCGATAAAGCGGAAAAGTACCGCGTTCCGGTAATGCTCTTAGGAGACGGAATGTTAGGTCAGATTATGGAAGCCGTCGAGCTTCCCGAAATGAAGGACGAAAAGACCTTCCCGAAAAAGGAATGGGCAACCGACGGTACGGGTCACGGTGCAACGAGAAGAGTTATCAATTCCTTATATATAGAGCCCGACGTTCTGGAAGCTCTCAACAATAAGCTGTTCTCCGTTTACGCCGAAATGGCGAAGAGCGAGACCATGTCCGAGGAGTACATGACCGAGGATGCGGAAGTGGTTATCGCAGCCTACGGCACCGTTGCGAGAATTGCCAAATCCGCCGTCAATATGCTGAGAGAAAAGGGTATCAAAGCGGGTCTTTTCCGCCCCATAACCCTCTATCCGTATCCGACGGAAGCGCTCGCTAAGCTCGCGGACAAGGAAAGCGTCAAAAAGTTTGTGACGGTCGAGCTTTCTATGGGTCAGATGATAGAGGACGTCCGTCTTTCGGTCAACGGTAAAAAGCCGGTCACCTTCTTCGGAAGGTCGGGCGGTAACGTTATGACCTCGGAAGACATTGCGGATTTCGTTGCGGAGGAGGTAAAGTAAGATGGCTAAAGTATTCAAAAAGACGGATATGCTGACCGACGCAGTTCTCAATTTCTGCCCCGGCTGCACCCACGGTATTGCGCAGAGAATTACCGCAGAGGTAATCGAAGAGATGGGACTCGACAAAAACGTCGTAGGTATCGCCCCCGTCGGTTGCGCGGTTTTCTCCTATAACCAGTATAACTGCGATATGCAGGAAGCTTCCCACGGACGCGCTCCCGCGGTTGCTACGGGTATCAAAAGAACCCACCCCGACACCATCGTTTTCGCCTATCAGGGCGACGGCGACCTGGCGTCAATCGGCGCTGCAGAAATCGTTCATGCGGCGGCTCGCGGCGAAAACATCACGGTTATCTTTATAAATAACGCAATCTACGGTATGACCGGCGGACAGATGGCTCCGACGACCCTTTTAGGGCAGAAGGCCACCACCTGCCAGAACGGAAGAATTGCGGGAATTAACGGCTATCCCGTTCACGTTTCCGAAATGCTTTCCCAATTGGAAGGTCCCGCGTTTATCGCAAGGGTGAGCCTCTGCGACGCGGCAAACGTCAGAAAAGCCAAAAACACTATCAAAAAGGCGTTCCAGATGCAGGTCGAGAAGAAGGGCTTCAGCCTCGTCGAGGTTCTGTCCACCTGCCCCACCAACTGGGGTATGACGCCCGAGCAGGCTCTCAACTACGTTAAAGAGGATATGACCAAGATTTTCCCGCTCGGAGTTTATAAGGACGTCACCGCAAAGGAGGGCAAATAAAATGGAAGAGAAAATAATTGTTGCAGGTTTCGGCGGACAGGGTGTGCTGTCTCTCGGTATGTTTGTTGCTTACGCCGCAATCCACGACGGCAAAGAGGTAACCTGGCTTCCGTCCTACGGTCCCGAAATGCGCGGAGGCACCTCCAACTGCTCCGTAGTCGTGTCGGACGAACAGGTCGCCAGCCCGATAATCTCCACTCCCGACTGCCTCATCGCAATGAACAAGCCCAGCCTTTACAAATTCTGCGATAAGGTCAGAACGGGCGGCACGATTATCGTCAACAGCTCTCTTATCGAGGATAAGGTGGAAAGAAGCGACGTTAAAACCGTTTATATCGATTCCCACGCGCTCGCAATGGAAGCGGGTAACGCCAAAACCGCAAACATCGTCGTTCTCGGTGCGTACGTAAAGCTCAGCGGGCTCTTTGCACCCGAAACGGTTAAGGCGGTTATCGAAAAGAAATTCGCCGCAAAACCCAAGGTTATCCCCGCAAACCTGAAGGCGTTTGAACTCGGATATAACAGCGTAGAGGCGTAAGAATATAATAGAATATGATTAGGTCAAGCGGAGTTCTTTTAAATATATCCTCTCTCCCCGGAGAGTTCGGAATAGGCGGTTTTTCCAAAGACTGCGACCGTTTTATTGAAGAAATTGCACTGATGGGCTTCCATTGGTGGCAGATTCTTCCGTTGACGGTTGCGGGCGCGGGAGACTCGCCGTATTCGGGACATTCCGCTTTTGCCGGCAACTACCTCTACTTAGACCCCTACGAAACGGGGCTTTTAAACCAACAGGAAATAGAATCCTTAAAGTATCACGGCGAAATTTATCTTACCGATTACGCGCACGCGAAGTACGCGAAAAAAAGACTTCTCGAGCTCTGCCTTCCTAAGCTTGACGAAGAAAAAAGAGCAGCCGTTAAGGAGTTCAAGGAAAAGAACCGCGATTGGCTCGTTGATTACGCTATGTTTATGGCTTTAAAAGACGAGCACGGCGGCAAGCCCTGGTACGAATGGGAGAAGCCTTATCGCGAAAGAGACGAAGAAGCGCTCAGGGAGTTTGAAAAAACCCATGCCGACGCGCTCATGTTTTACTATTTCGAGCAGTACGAATTCTTCCGCCAGTGGGAGAGAGTGAAAAACGTCGCTCATTCCTACGGCGTGGGTATCATCGGAGACATTCCGATTTACGTTTGCCACGACAGCGCCGACGTTTGGTGCAACAGGCGTATCATGCAGCTCGACAAGGACGGAATGCCTACGAAGGTCGCGGGCGTTCCGCCTGACTATTTCTCCGCGGACGGTCAGCTGTGGAACAATCCTCTTTACGATTATAAGGAGATGGCGAAGGACGGATACAAATGGTTCGTCAACCGCATAATCCACAATCTCAAGATGTACGATACTTTGCGTATAGACCACATGCGCGGGCTGTACGAGTATTGGGCTGTTCCCGCAGGAGAAACCACGGCGAAGAACGGAAAGTGGGAAAAGGGTCCCCAAATGGAGCTTTGGGAAGCCTTAAAAAAGAAAATCAAAAACCCCTCAATAATCGCCGAAGACTTGGGCGCGGAGGACGAAAGAGTTATCGAGTACGTCGAAAAGACTGGTTTTCCGGGAATGAGGGTGCTTCAGTTTGCCTTCGACGGCAAAGACGACAATATTCATCTGCCTTACAACTATCCCAAAAACGTAGTCGCCTATACCGGAACTCACGACAACGACACCTCGCTGGGGTGGGCGTATTCCTTGGACGACGCGACGCGCGACAAGGTTATGTCCTTCGTCAACTGCATAGATACCGGCGGTTGGGGCGCTGGCGGCGGCGGTTGCCCGATTACCCGCGCAATGATAAGAACTCTTATGGCGTCCTCTGCCGTTCTCGTAATTTTCCCTCTTCAGGACCTTTGCGGATTCGGACCGGACACAAGAATGAACGTACCCGGAGTTGCCGAGGGCAACTGGCGTTACCGCACCAATTACGGCGCGCTTTCTGTGATTGACACTGCTTTCTTATCTCAATTAAATAACATTTACGGCAGGAATAACCACCCTGTGTTCCAAGATTTCAATATTGACTGACGCGGCAAATTCTTATATAATATACTGTAAGAGGTAATTATGAAGGAAAAGGAACGCGCTCCAAAAAAGGAAAAGCCGACTAAAAGAGAAAAGGAAATTCTCAAAAAATCCGAGGCGGAGCGTCGCGAAAACCGAAAATCCAAGGGTATAACCGCCATTATTACTATTGTGGTGGTTCTGCTTTTGATAGGAATTTCCACGGTCGTCGGTCTCGTCGTCAAGGATACTCCCGACGATAACAATTCCTCTGACGCACTGGCAAACGAAACGCATAACTGGTGGTGGCGGCAGAGACTTATAGAAAATTACGACGGCACGATTGACTACATTACCAAACAGGGCTATGTTTCGGGGACGGATTTCTTTACGGAATACGACGTGAATAAAGCCGAAGAGAACAACGGACTTATTGGCAGTATCACAATGACCGACGAAAGAGGTTTCTTTGAAATATATTATTTCGGCGAAGCCTCCTCCGAAAACACCGAAGCCTCCACACAGGCAAACAGAAACGCCAATACCTATTATTTCAATAATCTGAAAAGCCGAATAGATGCTGACAGCACCTTAAACGGCGGCTGTCTGGGCTCTTTCTGTTACATCTATCGGGGCGACATATTCGACAAAGGCGTTTTTAAATAATATCCTCATAATACTGATAAATTACGGCAAAAAGCTCTCGGATAATCTGTTCGGGAGCTTTTTTAATGAACTCAGGTAGCGTAAGAGCACAATGTTCTTGACGTTTTGTTTTCAACGTATTATACTTATTGAGTAAACACTCAATAAGGCCGGCAAACCGGTCAGGTTTGATTTCGGTAATTTAAGGGAGCTTGAAATGAAGAGGCTACGGAAAGAGGAAAGACGGCAGGAAATTCTGAAAACGGGTTTGGATTTGTTCATAAGGAAGGGCTATGCCGCAACGAGAACGGCGGAAATAGCTCAAGCCGTAGGTATGAGCGAGGGGTTGCTTTTCCATTATTTTGAAAGCAAAGAAAAATTATATCTTACGCTTCTTCAGACAGCCGCTTCGGGCAAGGATAATATTTTCGGGTTGAAAGAAGCTTCCCCTTTGGAATTTTTCCGAAAAACGGCTAAAAGCATTATCGACTACGTTACAAAAGAGCCTTATGCCGCCAAGCTGTTCGTACTCATGAACAGAGCGCAATACGACGTGGCGTTGCCGGAGGAAAAACGCGATTACATAATGCGTAAAAAGGACGTCGAATACGCCGTCAATCTCATTACGGAAGGACAGCGGGAAGGGACAGTACGCGATGGCAACCCCACCGCTTTGGCGACGGCGTTTTTTATGGCTATTCAGGGGATAGCCGAAAACATTGCGAGATACCCCGAGCTGCCGGTTCCGGATTACGAATGGATAGTGGATATAATCAGGAAGAAATAATGGATAGAAACAACACCGGTAAACGTAAGACAATTCCGTTTTTGCTGCCCGTAAGATGCCTTTTATTTTTAGCGGTTTTTTCGTTATTGTCGGCGATTTCTAAGCTGCCTTATACTGCTATAAGCAAATGGTGGACGGCAATAGCCGTCGTTTGCAATATTGTAACGCTTGCCGTTTTATACTTGTACTCGCATAAAAGAGGGCTGACTTATAATAGCTTAATCAACTTTGAAAGAGGTAAAACAAAGGTCGGCGCTGCGGTTTTAACCGTTATTCTTACCGTTCTCGTAGGAATGGGCGGGCTGTACCTTTCGGGGCTCATTTGTTACGGTGCCTTCCCGTACCTTGATAAAACTATGATAGAACCCGTCCCGTTGTGGCTTACAATATCGGTTTTACTTTTACTTCCGATATCCACCACGCTTGCGGAGGACGGCTTGTACTTAGGGTACGCTATAAATTCAACTGAAGGCAATAAGTGGGTTAATACTTCGCTTGCGGCTTTTTTCTATGCTTTTCAACACAGCTTTATCCCCTTTTTGCCGGACGCGAAATTCATTCTTTACAGGTTCTTATCCTTTTTGCCTCTTACAGTAATGATTTGTATTTGGTATCGTAAAGACCGGAACCCGTTGCCGTTCATGACAGGGCATTTTATTCTGAACGTTGCGACGGCGGTACAAATACTGATTATGACCGTTTCACCGGAATTATACAATGCGCTTTAAAATGCGCAAACGGCATTAAAAAGGCGTGGCAAAAAGCCGCGCCTTTTCTGAGAAGTAACAGTCGGTTCTTTTAGTTTGTTCAGAAGAAATCGGCGCGAGCCTGTTCTTTGGTTTCCGCGTCGGCGATGAAGGGTATTCTCGTGGTATAGCCTTCTTTTGCGGCGACGATTTGCTTTGCCGGCCAGGAGAAGATATCCTTGTTCCAGCGACCGATTGTGTCGTTGTAAACCTCGCGGGCGGCGGTTATTTCGCGCTGGAGATAATTGTTCTGCTGCATAGCCTCTTTGATTTCCCTGTGCGCCGCAAGCTCGGGGTAACTTTCGACTGCAATGTTTACGTTGCGGTTGATGGAATTGATTTTTGCTGCGTAATCGTTACGTGCTTCGTCAGGCGCCAGACCGTTGCCGGAGCGGTATTTCGCAATGTCGCCGAAGGTCGATTTGTCTAGCTCGACGGCTTTATCCACGAGTCTTGCGCAGTTCTTTAAGACCTGAACGCGCTGCTCGAGGTAGTTATCGATTTGCGACGCGTCGTGCTGTAGCTTCTGCTGGAGCTGCTGGAGATAGTTTTTCGCTTTGACCTTAATGATAAGCCAGATAATTCCGCCTATAATAGGAGGCAGGAACCACCATATTATATCGAATACCTTTGAGCCTGCGCCGACCGTCACCGGCAATCTTTTTGCGATTACCTTTACGTCGTTGCCTTCTTCCATAAACGGACCTGTCAATTCGTCGAGTTCGTTTGCCATTGTTTTATCCTCCTGATATATTATTTGAAATTTTTTACTATATTATCGAAGTCCCCGTCCTCTGCCGTCGAGCCGAAAAGGAAGCGGGAGAAAGCGAAGCTTCCGAAAGCCGAGGCGTTTAAGCCTAGCTTTTTCTCATGGAAATCCCTTTCCGAAACGTTAATCTCGCCGACGTTCACGGTCGTTTCGCGGCTTATCGGGATGTATTCCACCCACGGAACGGGAACCTCGTGCATTCTTCCGTCTCCGCCGAACCTCGGAATGAAGTCAACGCGGTTTACGGTGCGGAAGGAGTGTGCGCGGACGTTGATTTTGTCTGAGTTACCGCGCTTTTCCACCTCTCTTACCTTGAGAATGCTCGGCGTTGCGGCACCCTCCGGGGCGAAGCTTGCTTGCCCGATTTTGTTTACCAGTCGTTCGGCTTCGTAGGAAGTGAAGTTCCTTGCAAAGCTTACGGGAGCCAAGTATTCCGTCGGCTTTTGCTGCTGGTAAATCGGTATAGAGAGTATGGGCGCCAGGTCGAAATAAAGGGATTTAAAATACTTACTGTTGAAGCTTATGAAGGCGTTTTTGGCTTTATCCACGTCGTAAGAGCGGTATTTTTCCGGCGAGGTATCCATATTCCAGTCGGCGGCGTGCTCAGAAGCGATGTAGTTCAGGCAGCCCTTTTTGGTAAAACAGAAGTCGTCTCCGTAGCCTTTTGCGGATTTCATAAGCTCAAGCATGCTCTTTTGCGCGAGTGGCGTAAACAGCAGTCGGAACTGAACCTCGTTGTTGCGGTCGAGCGCTCCGAACAGCACGTCGAACTCCTCGTTTCCCATTTCCGTAAAATTGGATTGACTGCTTTTAAGCGCCTTTGCCTGTTGCTTCTTAATTTTACGCACTCCGGATTTTACGCGGCGTTCGATTTCCTTTTCGGACAACTTTTCGGCATGGGAGGGCTTTCTCGAGAAGGAGAGGTCGGGGGCGCTGTCGTTGCCGTAAACCGTCCACGTCCGCGTATCGTAAAACGGCTTCGGCTTCGTGACGCTCGCCGTAAGAACCTCGGAGTGGTGTTCCGTGTGCGTGTGCCCCTCCGAATCTGTGTATGTAGTAGTCCAGTGAATGGTTATGGAGCCCGTATAAATCTGCGTACCCATAGTCATCACGAGCTCGCGGATGACCGCGAACGGGTTCTCGGCAATTTCCCCTGACAGCACGTCGGTGGTGGATTCGTTTTCGTTGTCGTTATCCGTAAAGCCGTATTTTCCGCGAAAATAAGAGAACCTCTTCATATCGAAGTTGTCGTCTATTTTGATTTCCGGAACGGTGGCTTCAATCAAATCCTTCGTTGCTTTTCCTTCAAACAGACGGTTCAACGGCTGCATCTGCACCCAGGCTTCGTTTTTTATGCCGTCCGCCTTGTTCTGATATTCGCGGTGAACCTCTTCTGCGTGTCTTACCTTGGAGTTGAGAAGGGCAAAGATTAAAACGGCGGATATCACGGCTACGGGAAAACCCGCGGCGGTAAGCGCTGTACCGAGAACGGCTTCGCCCTGAACGAGCTGGAAAATACCTATAAGACCCGCAATCAATGCGGCTACGGCGAGAAAAATCAGTATTCCCCGAATAACGCGGAGCCTAGTGAGAATTTTCTTCTTTTCGTCCGCCGCGCGTTGAGCCTTTTCGTACGCCTTGACAGTGGAGCGGTTTTGTTCCTCGTCAATACCCGACTCCGTTTTGAGCTTGTCGAAATAGTTCTCGGCGTTATCAAGAAACTGTCGGGAATAATGCTCAGTATAGGCTTTTAGCGGTTCGAGTAGTATGTCGTTCATAAAATTCTTCTTACGGTTATTATAAGCTCGATATGATGATATCTGTCATTTCTTCCGTCGTGACGTAGTCTTTTCCTACGGCGCATATATCTTTGGTACGCGCGCCCGATGTAAGAGCGCAGTCTACGGCGGTTTCGATGCACTTCGCGATGTCCTCCCGTCCGAAGGAGTGGCGGAACATCATTGCCGCAGAAAGAACGGTGCCTATAGGATTGGCGATATTCTGTCCCGCAATCGTCGGTGCGGAGCCGTGGATAGGTTCGTAGAGCCCGAGAGTCGAACGCCCGAGGGATGCGGACGGAAGAAGCCCTATGCTTCCCGTAAGCGCCGCCGCAAGGTCGGTCAGTATGTCTCCGAACATGTTGGACGTGACGATTACGTCGAAAGACGAGGGGTCTTTAACGAGCTGCATTGCGGCGTTGTCGACGAAAAGACTGTCTACGGACACCTCGGGGTAGTCGGCGGAAACCTCCGCAAGAACGGTTCTCCAAAGTCTGCCGGTTTCTAAAACGTTGGCTTTATCTACTGAAGTAAGCCTCTTATTTCTCTGCATAGCCATTTCAAAGCCGACTCTTAAAATGCGTTCTATTTCTATTTCGGAATACACCTCCGTGTCGTACGCTTCCCGACCAAGCTTTCCTCGGCGGGTGCCGCGTTCTCCGAAATAAATGCCTCCCGTAAGCTCTCTTACGAAAATTACGTCAAAGCCGTCGCCGACCGTCTCTAAAGAGAGGGGAGAGCGCTTCTGAAGCTGCGGATAGAGCTTTGCGGGGCGAACGTTGGCGTAAACCTTCATTTCTCCCCGAAGAGCGAGCAGACCCGCTTCGGGACGGAGTTTTCCTGACAGGTGCTCCCACTTTTCGCCGCCGACAGCGCCGAGAAGTACCGCGTCGGACGCCAGAGCCTTTTTCAGCTCGTCCTTAGGGAGAGGACTTCCGAAGCGGTCGTATGCCGCGCCGCCCATAGCAACCTCCGTATAGGTTACGGGGTAATCGTATTTGGCGCATACGGCGTCTATAACCCTGACCGCCGAAGCGATTATTTCCGGACCTATGCCGTCACCTCTTATCAAAGCGATTTTTTTCATAATTACACCTCTAATTTGAGCAGTCCGCCTGCGGTTATCAGCTTTTGCTGAAAATCCGAAAACGGCTGAAATTTGTATGCTTTTCCTGTGCTTACGTTCACGAAACGCCAGTTCTTTTCGTCGAGCTCCAAATTCTCTCCTGCGGAAATCGCGTCTGCCGCTTCCGCGCATTCAATGAGAGTTAAACCGATATTCAAGGCGTTTCTATAGAAGATACGCGCGAAGGATTTTGCCACCACGAACCTTATACCGCTCTATTTTATGGCAAGAGGCGCGTGTTCCCTCGAGGAGCCGCAGCCGAAATTGTACCCCGCCGCAATCGCGTCGCCCGCTTTTACGGTTTTGGCAAAGTCGCCGTCGATGTCTTCCATGCAGTGAGCTTTCAGGTTCTCTTCGCTGCTGTCGTTTAAGTGCCTTGCGGGAATTATTACGTCGGTGTCAACGTTGTCGCCGTATATGAAAAACTTCATTTTACAATTCCTCCGGAGAACATATTCTGCCGGCTACAGCCGACGCCATGGCAACCTCGGGGCTCGCGAGATAAACCTCGCTGTCCTTTGCGCCCATTCGACCTACGAAGTTGCGGTTTGTAGTCGCCACGCATCTTTCGCCCGACGCGAGAATTCCCATGTACCCGCCGAGGCAGGGTCCGCAGGTCGGCGTGGAGAAAACGCCGCCCGCGTCGACAATCCTTTCTGCGTAACCGAGTCTCAGACAGTCCTTAAAAACCTGTTGGGTGGCGGGTATAACTATGAGGCGTACGCCGTCCGCGACATGCCTGTCGTCCAAAACCTTCATAGCGCGCTCTATATCGGACAGCCTTCCGTTGGTGCAGCT
>CAYXBO010000028.1:0-11534 GCA_964463195.1 uncultured Christensenellaceae bacterium
AGTACAAGCTCTATAAACTCATATATAACCGCTTCCTTGCTTCTCAGATGACGGACGCGGTCTATAACACCTTAAACGTTCATATTACCGCCGACACCGAAACGGGCAGAAAGCTCGGCTTTAAACTTTCGGGCAAAACGCTGCTGTTCAAGGGCTTCACGGCGGTTTACGACCTGCCCGAGGAGGGCGAGGAGGAAAAGGAGGGAGCGGAAGCCGCCGTTCTTCCAGATTTCTCGGAGGGAGAAAAGCTTCTTCTTAAAGAATTAAAGAGCGAACAGAAATTCACCAAGCCGCCGTCAAGATATACCGACGCGACGCTCGTAAAAGCCATGGAGGAAAGCGGTATCGGCCGTCCTTCGACTTATGCAAGCGTTATAGGCGTTCTCGCAAAAAGAGAATATACGGTCAAGGAGCAGAAGGCTATAAAACCGACCAACCTCGGCGAAACGGTTACGGACTTCATGACGGAGTTCTTTAAAAATATCGTCGATTTGAAGTTTACCGCTAATATGGAATCCGACCTTGACACCGTGGAGCACGGCGGAGTGAGGTGGCAGGATATCATAAGCAATTTCTATCCCACCTTCGACAAGCTCTGCAAAGACGCGCTCTATAACAACGTCAAGATGAAGGTTAAGGAAGAGGTTACGGATATAAAGTGCGAAAAGTGCGGCGCGCCCATGGTAATCCGCGAAGGTAAATACGGCAAGTTTTTGGGTTGCAGCAACTATCCCAATTGCAAAAACATCAAAAACCTCGACGAAGATATCGTTTCGACATGCCCCGAATGCGGCGGAAAGATAAGCAAAAAGCATTCCAAGAGCGGCAAGGTGTTCTACGGCTGCAGCAACTATCCCAACTGCACGTTCATGTCCTGGGAAATCCCCGCTCCCTATTACTGCCCCAAATGCGGAAAGCTCATGCGAATAGTCAAGAAGGGCGACAAGACCGAATATATTTGTGTCAACAAGACTTGCAACAACGTGATTTTGGTCGGAGACGCAGGTGAAAACAAAGACGAAGATTAAGGTTGTAGGCGGAGGCTTAGCCGGTTCCGAAGCGGCGTATCAGCTGGTAAAGCGCGGCTACGGGGTCGAGCTTTACGAGATGAGACCTAAGAAGAATACCCCCGCGCACACCACGGGCGGACTTGCGGAGCTCGTGTGCTCCAATAGCCTGAAATCTACCGCCGACAGTTCCGCTCAGGGCGTTCTGAAAACGGAGCTTGAGGCAATGGACAGCCTGATTCTCAGGGTTGCGAAAAGAGTGAGCGTCCCTGCCGGAGCGGCTCTTGCGGTCGACCGCGAAAGGTTTTCGGAAGAGGTGGAAAAAGAGCTCAATTCGCTTGACAGTCTGACTATAATAAGAGAAGAGATAACCGAGATTTCGGAGGATACGGTAATAGCTACCGGACCACTTACCTCGGATAAAATGGCTGAAGCTTTAAGGAATGCGACCGGAGGAGATTTCCTGTCGTTTTTCGACGCGGTAGCGCCTATCGTTACGCTGTCGTCCGTCGATATGGAGCATGCGTTCTGGGGAGCGCGTTACCAGAAGGGAGAACCCGACTATCTCAACTGCCCAATGGACAAAGAGGAGTACGAGGCGTTTGTAAGAGAGCTTTTAAACGCCCGCCGCTTCGGAGTTCACGACGTGGATAAAGGAAGGGTCTTTGAAAGCTGTATGCCCGTTGAGGTCATGGCGGCGAGAGGGGTGGAGAGCCTGAGATTCGGACCCATGCGCCCCGTTGGACTTAAGGGGAAGGACGGTCGCCGTCCGTACGCCGCGTTGCAGCTACGGCAGGAGGACGAATATAAAGAGCTCGTCAACCTCGTAGGGTTTCAGACGAACCTCGCGTTTCCCGAGCAGGAAAGAGTGTTCGGAATGATACCGGCGCTTAAAAACGCCGAGTTCGTAAGATACGGCAAAATGCACAGAAACACGTACCTCAACGCTCCGAAAATCCTCGAGCGCGGAATGAGACTTAAGGGGACGGAATGTATATTCGTCGCAGGTCAGCTGTCCGGAGTCGAGGGGTATATGGAAAGCGTAATGAGCGGACTTCTCTGTGCGGTAAACGTAGACCGAGTAAAGTGCGGCTTGGATATAGCTATACCTCCGGAAACCACGGTAAGCGGGGGCTTAATGCGTTATCTTTCGGCGGAGAACAGGGATTTTCAGCCTATGCACGTGAGCTTCGAGCTTGTTCCGCCGCCGGACAGGGTGATAAAGGACAAGACGGAAAGAAAGAGATTTAAAGCGGCGAGAGCAGCCGTCGATATAAAAAAATTCCAACTATAATCGGGAGGATATAAAATAATGGAAATGAAAGGTACGACAATCGTTGCCGTCAAGAAAAACGGTAAAACGGCAATTGCCGGAGACGGACAGGTTACCGTCGGGCAATCCACTGTTCTTAAGGGCAACGCAAAGAAGGTTAAGAGAATATACAACGACCAGGTGATAGTCGGGTTTGCGGGAAGCGTGTCCGACGCATTCAGTCTTTCGGAGAAGTTCGAGGAAATGCTTCAGAAATACAGCGGCAACCTCATGCGCAGTGCGGTGGAGCTCGCCGAGTCCTGGAGAAAGGGCAATATGGCGAGGAACCTCGAAGCAATGCTTATAGTCGCCGATAAAGATACGCTTCTTATAGTCACCGGAGACGGAAACGTCGTAGACCCCGAAGAGGGCGTTTGCGCGATAGGAAGTGGCGGAAATTACGCTTTAGCCGCCGCCCGCGCGCTTATTAAGAATACCGACATGGACGCGGAGGAGATTGCGAGAAACGCAATGGACATTGCCGCCGACCTTTGCATATTCACCAACCACAATATAAGAGTAGAGACGGTATAAGGAGGAGATATGGAACTTTTAAGTCCTAAACAGATAGTCAACGAGCTTGACAGATATATAATCGGGCAGACCGACGCAAAAAAGACCGTGGCGATTGCGCTTCGCAACCGTTACCGCCGCATGCAGCTTCCGCAGAACGTAAGAGACGAAATAACCCCGAAAAACATCATAATGAAGGGACCGACTGGTTGCGGAAAAACCGAGATTGCAAGGCGTCTTGCAAAGCTCGTCAAAGCGCCGTTTATCAAGGTTGAGGCGACGAAGTTTACCGAAGTCGGCTACGTCGGTCGCGACGTGGAAAGCATGGTAAGAGATTTGGTCGAGGCGGCAATACGTTTGGTTCGCGAAGAAAAGATTGCGGAGGTGGAGCCCAAAGCCAAGGCAAACGCCGAGAAAATTGTGGTCGATTTACTGCTTCCGATAAGGAAAAAAGCCAACCCCGACAAGTCCGACGCGGAGCTTAGGGAAGAGCTTCTCTTCGATTTACAAAACGGAAGACTGGATACCGTTCCTTTGGAGATGGAGATACCCGAAGCGCCGAAATCGCTTCAGCTCGGACCTATCGGTGGCGGGATGGAAAACAACATAAGCGAGTTCTTCGGTCAGATTATGCCTAAGCGCGTTAAGAAGAAAAAGACCAACGTAGGAGAGGCGTTCAAGCTCATATTGAGTCAGGAAGCGGCGAAGCTTGTGGATAAGGACGCAATAAACTCCGAGGGTCTTAAACGTGCCGAGGAAGAGGGTATCATATTCATCGACGAAATGGATAAGATAGCCGCCAAAAACGGAGCGAACGGCGGTCCCGACGTTTCGAGAGAAGGCGTGCAAAGAGACATTTTGCCTATCGTAGAAGGTTGCACCGTCAACACCAAATATGGTAATATTAAGACGGACTTTATACTGTTTATCGCGTCGGGCGCCTTCCAGATATCCAAGGTCTCAGACCTCATTCCGGAGCTTCAGGGACGCTTCCCCGTTATGGTGGAATTGGCAAGCCTTACGGAAGCCGATTTCGTGAGAATTCTGACGGAACCCGACAACGCTCTTATAATGCAGTATTCCGCGCTTCTGGGCGTTGATAAGATAAACCTGAAGTTCACCGAGGACGCGATTGCCAAAATGGCGCAGATAGCCTTCCTCGAAAACGAAAATAACGAGAACATCGGAGCAAGAAGGCTTCACGCCGTTATGGAAATGCTTTTGGAAGACATTTCCTTCAACGCCTGCGGAGGTCACGACCCTATCGATTTGGTTATCGACAGCCCGTACGTCGAACAGCATCTCGATAAGGCGCTCCGCACCCTGAACCTGAAGAAATATATTATCTGATATTAGAGGACGCTAAATGATAAACGTACCGAAAGGCACAAAAGACATGTTACCCCAAGAGGCTGCAAAATGGCACTTCGTCGAGAATACGGCGAGGGCTGTCGCCGCATCGTTCGGGTTTCGGGAGATAAGAACGCCCACCTTTGAAGCTACCGAGCTTTTCCTCCGCGGAGTCGGCGAAACGACGGACGTGGTAGGTAAAGAAATGTATACCTTCAACGATAAGGGCAACCGTTCCATGACCCTGAAGCCGGAGGGCACCGCGGGCGTTGCGAGAGCATATATCGAAAACGGCATGGCGTCTCTTCCCACTCCGCGGAAAATGTATTATATAACCCCCGTGTTCCGTTACGAGCGTCCGCAGTCGGGAAGGCTAAGGGAACACCACCAGTTCGGCGTGGAGCTTTACGGAAGCGAAACTCCCGCGGCGGATTTAGAGGTTATCACGCTTGCCAAAACCATGCTCGAGAGAGTGGGAGTTAAAAACCTCACCCTTAACGTAAACAGCATAGGCTGTCCGGAGTGCAGAAAAAAATACAACGCCGCCCTGAAAGAGTTTTTTGCGGCGCATATAAACGGAATGTGCGACACCTGCAAAGAGCGCCTCGATAAAAACCCGCTGAGAATACTGGACTGCAAGGAAGAGGCTTGCAAGAAGATAAACGCAAACGCTCCGAGCGTTCTCGATTATCTTTGCGACGGTTGCCGCGCGCACCACGAGGAGCTCAAATCGCTCCTTACCGAAACGGGTATCCAGTTCCGTGAGGACTGCCGTATAGTCCGCGGACTGGATTACTACACCCGCACCGTTTTCGAGTTCACGACGGATACGATAGGCGCGCAGGGGACTGTTTGCGGCGGAGGGCGTTACAACGGTCTCGTGTCGTCCGTCGGCGGAGCGTATACTCCGGCGGTCGGCTTCGGCATGGGAATAGAACGCTTGATAATGGTCGCGGAAGCCGCTGGAATTAAGCTCGGAGAGGAGGAGGTTTCCGACTTGTATATAGCCGCGATGGGCAATCTTTCCGCAGCGTTCAACCTTGCCAAAGAGTTGAGAGAGAAGGGACTTTCCGTCGAGACGGATATAATGAACAGAAGTCTCAAGGCGCAGATGAAATACGCCGGAAAGACCGGAGCAAGGTATTCCGTCGTTTTGGGCGACGACGAAATTTCAAAAGGCGAATGCGACCTGAAGAATATGGCAGACGGTAGCTCCGTAAGAGTAAAGCTTGCGGAAATCGCTTCCGTCATAAAATAACGCCTTATGGCAATAATTGGGAAAACTATAATAAAAAAAGGAGACTTTTGATGAGTAAAAATATAATATATCCTACAGCCGAAGATTTCGACCGGACGGTTATCCGAAACGATAAGCTTACGGTAGTTGATTTCTGGGCTTCATGGTGCGGACCGTGCAGAATGCTTGCGCCGATTTTTGAAGAGGTGGCGGCAGAGCTTGACGGTCGCGTTTCCTTTGCAAAGGTAAACGTTGACGACCAGGACAAGCTGGCAATCCGCTTCAGAGTGGACACCATTCCCACGCTTCTCTTCTTCAAGGGCGGGAACCTCGTCGGCACGGCGATAGGCTTCAGACAGAAAAACCAACTGCTGGCTATGATAAATGCGGCGGAAAACGGACAACAAATACAATAACGGAGGCAAAGACAAATGATAGATTTAACTTCTGTAAAAAGGGTTGACAGTGAGATTTACGAGGCGATGCTTAAGGAGCTTCGCCGTCAGCAGAACAACATAGAGCTCATTGCTTCCGAGAACTTCGTATCGGAAGCCGTGATGGCTACGGCGGGCAGCCACCTGACCAACAAATACGCCGAAGGGTATCCTGCCAAGCGTTATTACGGCGGATGCGAGTTCGTGGATATGGCGGAAAGACTTGCGCAGGACAGAGCGAGAGAGCTGTTCGGCGGAGATTACGTAAACGTTCAGCCGCACTCCGGAAGCTCGGCAAACTTTCAGGTTTACTACGGACTTTTAAACTACGGCGACACCATTCTCGGAATGAACCTCTCGCACGGCGGACACCTCTCGCACGGCAGCCCCGCGAGCATTTCCGGAAACTATTTCCGCGTCGTTCCCTACGGAGTCAGCGAAAAGGACGGTTATATCGACTACGACGAAGTGGAGAAGCTTGCTATAAAGGAGCGACCGAAGCTCATAGTTGCGGGTGCTTCCGCATATCCGAGAAAGATTGATTTCAAACGCTTCAGAGAAATCGCGGATAAGGTCGGCGCATATCTCATGGTTGACATGGCGCACATTGCGGGACTCGTCGCCGCGGGACTTCACGACAATCCTGTTCCTTACGCGGACGTCGTAACCACCACCACTCACAAAACTCTGAGAGGACCGAGAGGCGGTATGATTATCGCCAAAGGGTGCTACGAAAAGGCACTCAACAAGGCGGTTTTTCCGGGAACTCAGGGCGGTCCCCTTATGCACATCGTAGCGGCTAAAGCGGTGGCTTTTAAGGAAGCGCTTTCTCCCGAATTCAAAGAGTATCAGAAAAACGTCGTCAAAAACGCTTCGGCTCTTGCCTCAACGCTTATGGAAAAGGGTATCCACCTCTTCTCCAACGGAACGGACAACCACTTGATGCTCGTCGACTTAAGAGGCACGGGAGTTACCGGAAAGCAGCTCGAGCGCATGCTTGACGAGGTTCATATAACTACCAATAAGAACACCATTCCGTTCGACAACGCCAGCCCGTTCGACCCCAACGGTCTGAGACTCGGAACGCCCAGCGTCACCACGAGAGGTATGGGGGTTCAGGAAATGAAGGTCATCGGCGAATGTATCGTCGACGTTATAAGACGCAAAGAGGAGGCTTCGCAGGAGGTTACCGCAAAGGTTAAAAAGCTCACCGAGGACTTCCCGCTTTATAAAGAGGATTTTATACTTTAAGATGAAGAAAGTTTATCTTGATAACGCCGCAACGACCAGACTCGACGACGAAGTTTTACAGCAAATGCTGCCGTATTTTACCGAAACGTACGGCAATCCGAGTTCTTTACACGGTTTCGGGAGAGACGCGGCAAAAGCCGTGGACGCGGCGCGCGACACCGTTGCGAAAATTCTCAACTGCAAAGCCTCCGAGGTGTATTTCACGTCGGGCGGCTCCGAAAGCGACAACTGGGCGCTCAAAGGGCTTGTTGAGAGCTACGGTGAGCAAATCGGCAAGCACATTATCACCACGACGATAGAACATCACGCCGTTATCGAAACCTGCGAAGCTCTTGAAAAATTGGGTTGCGAAATAACCAAAATCCCCGTTGACAGAAACGGAACGGTTGACGTTGAAAAATTAAAAGCAGCCGTAAGGGACGACACGCTTGCGGTGTCCGTCATGTACGCAAACAACGAGGTGGGCTCCATTCAGCCGATTGCGGAAATCGGAGCGTTCTGCCGTGAGAGGGGTATATTTTTCCATACCGACGCGGTTCAGGCGATGGGGGCGCTTCCTATCGACGTAAAGCGCGAAAATATCGATTTAATGTCTGCTTCCGCGCATAAATTCCACGGACCGAAGGGCATCGGGTTTTTATACGTCCGGTCGGGAATAAGGCTTGCAAGGCTCATTGACGGCGGTATGCAGGAAAGGAATATGAGAGCGGGAACGACGGACACTCCGCTAATCGTGGGACTTGCCGCGGCTCTCAGAAAGTCGGCGGATACGCGAGAGGAGAACAATAAGAAAATTGCCGCTTTGCGCGACCACCTGATAGACAGGGTGCTTGCGGAAATTCCGTATTCGCACCTAAACGGCGGAAGAGAAAACCGGTTGCCGAACAACGCAAATTTAAGCTTCGATTTTATCGAAGGGGAATCCATTCTGTTCTCACTCGATATGGCGGGGATAGCAGTGTCATCGGGGTCGGCGTGTTCCGCGGGTTCTTTGGAAGCCTCGCACGTGGTTCTCGCGCTCGGAGAACCTATAGAGCAGGCGCACAGCTCCATAAGGTTCAGCTTAGGGTGCGACACGACACTTGAAGAAATCGATTACACGGTAGACAATCTTAAAGAAATTATTTCCAAACTCAGACAGTGGTCTCCTTTATGGAACGAGAAAAAAGGAAGTGGAGAATATGTATAACGAAAAAGTAATGGAAGCATTCCGCAATCCGAAAAACGTCGGAGAAGTAGAAAATCCCAGCGGAGTAGGCAGGGTCGGCAACGCCAGCTGCGGCGATATAATGGAAATTTCCTTAAAAATCGAGGACGACGTTATCACCGACGCAAAATTCAAAACCTTCGGATGCGCGGCGGCAATTGCCTCGTCGTCCGTTGCAACGACGATGATTATAGGTAAAACCGTCGACGACGCGCTAAAACTCACCAATGCGGACGTTGTGGAGGAGCTCGAAGGGCTTCCCCCGCAGAAAATACACTGTTCTGTGCTCGCTTCGGAAGCTATCAAAAAGGCAATCGAAGACTGGCGCAGCAAATAAAGGAAACCTCGGGGCAGAATGAAAACCAGAGAATCGGAGGAAATGTATCTCGAAACCATTCTTCTCCTTAAAGAGAAGCAAGGCGTTGTGCGCTCTGTAGATATAGTCGAGGAGCTGAACTACGCCAAATCGAGCGTTTCGCGCGCGGTAAATCTTCTGAAGGACCGCGGTTACATAATCTTTGAAGGCGACGGGAATATCGTTCTGACAGATGCGGGGACGGCAAAAGCGACTGGCATTTTGGAGCGCCACGAGGTCATAACCCGCGCCCTCGAAAAAATGGGCGCAGACCACGAAATGGCGGAGGAAAACGCCTGCCGTATAGAACACGTAGTTTCCCCCGAAATGTTCTCGATAATAAAGGATTTCGCAAAGAAATAGGGCGACAGAGTATTTTCCTCTGAAAGAGTGCTTATATGCACATATCCGAATATTTACAGAAATAAAACCGCCGGATAACCGACGGTTTTTTGTTGCAATAAGATATTTTTATTTTTAACTTATCCTACAACTTTCTTTAAGAGAGACTTACCTTTGCTTGTGTTCATCATAACGGCCGTTGTTGCGGCACCTAAGGTGAGACCAAGCATAAATGAAATTTTTTTCATAACTCTTTCCTCCTCTCTGTTTTTATTATGCGAAAAGAAGGGAAGAATAAAATTCCAATTGTCGGAAATCTCTCAATAACCCAAGTTTTCTCCGACGATTAAAACGTATACGTCGTGACTTGTGGTCGGGTGGTGGAGAATTACCGTTGCGCGGCAAATGGTGTCGGGAGAATTGCATTTCATACATCTTCCGGTTACAGCGCAGGGCGTTTTCTTATGTAAGCGTTTGCAGTTTAAGGGAGCGGCTACGTTTTCCGCCCGTTCTATTGCGGATTCTAAAGTTTCGCAGATTTTGTTTATTCCCGCAATGAAAAGAACGTTTTTAGTGCCGTAAAGCGTTGCCGCAACGCGGTTGGCGCGCCCGTCGATATTTACGATATCGCCCGAATTTGCAATGGCGTTTACGGAGCATACGTACCAATCCGCGCCCATGGAAAGAGACATTATTTCCTCGTCGGTTTTTCCGTTGGGTAAATCTCTGGTGTAAAGCGTGCGGGTGTCCTTTAGCTCTTCGACGAGGTTAAGCTCTCCGACAGTCATGCTGCCGCCGAAACCTACCGTCGCATTCTCGGGTATAAGCGATTTGACTATAGCAACCGCTTCTTCTTTGTCTTTTGCAAAGTACGGCTTAAAACCGCGTTTTTCTAAATTAGTAAGTATTTCTTCCATTATGCGTTTCTCCTTTTTCTCAATTATATCACTAATTTATTGCGTATGAAAGGTTTTTATTGTTATAATATTTTTATGAACGACAGACAGAAGCACATTCGCAATTTTTGTATAGTTGCCCACATAGACCACGGAAAGTCCACGCTCGCCGACCGTATTATTCAGAATACGGGCGCGGTTCCCGAACGCGAAATGAAAGCCCAGCTTTTAGACAGCATGGACATAGAGCGGGAGAGAGGAATAACCATAAAGCTCACCCCCGTACGTATGTTCTATAAGTACAAGGGCGAGGAATATATGCTCAACCTCATAGACACACCCGGTCACGTGGACTTTACCTACGAGGTTTCGAGAAGCCTTGCGGCTTGCGAAGGGGCGATACTGATTGTCGACGCAACGCAGGGGGTGGAAGCCCAGACTCTTACCAACGCCTACCTTGCGGTCGATAACGATTTGGAAATTCTGCCGGTTATAAATAAGATAGATTTGCCGTCCGCAGAACCCGACGTTGCGAGGCTGGAGATAGAGGACGTTATAGGAATAGACGCCTCCGACGCTCCTCTTGTAAGCGCAAAAGAGGGTATCAATATAGATAAGGTCATAGAACAGGTTATCGAAAAGCTTCCCGCGCCGTCCGGCGACGAGAACGCCCCTCTTAAGGCTCTTATATTCGACAGCCTATACGACAACTATAAGGGCGCAATCTGCAATATCCGCATAATCGACGGTAGCGTCAAAGTGGGCGACCGCATTAAAATGATGTCAAGCGGCAAGGAATTCGACGTATCCGAGGTCGGAGTTTTTTCTCCCTCTATGAACCCCGTCGAGGTGCTTCGCGCGGGCGAGGTCGGATATCTTGCGGCGAGCATAAAGAACGTCCGCGACACCTCAGTCGGCGATACCATAACCTTTGCGGAAAACGGAGCTAAAGAACCGCTTAAGGGTTACAAAAAGGTCAACCCCATGGTTTTTGCGGGAATTTATCCGGCCGACGGTTCCAAGTATAACGATTTACGCGAGGCGCTCGAAAAGCTCCGCTTAAACGACGCGGCGTTACTGTTCGAGCCAGAAGCCTCCAACGCATTGGGCTTCGGCTTCAGGTGCGGCTTTTTGGGACTTCTTCATATGGAAATTATAGAAGAACGCTTAGAAAGGGAGTTTGCCTTGGATTTGGTAACTACCGCACCGAGCGTTTCCTACCGCGTTACCAAAACCGACGGAAAGGTTTTAATGATAGACAACCCGTCCGACTTGCCGTCTCCGACGGATATTGATTTTATCGAAGAACCTATGGTCAAGGCGTTTATCTTCACGCCTCCCGAATACGTGGGTTCTATAATGGAGCTGTGTCAGGATAAACGCGGAATTTATACCAATCTCACTTATCTCGATACCAACCGCGTCAAAATCGAATATCAGATGCCGCTTTCCGAAATAATCTACGACTTCTTCGACAATCTTAAGTCGAGAAGCCGCGGGTATGCAAGTCTCGACTACGATTTCGACGGATACCACGCCGACACTTTGGTTAAGCTCGATATGATGTTAAACGGCGAGGTTTGCGACGCGCTGTCCCTTATCGTTCACAGAGACAAAGCCTACGGAAGAG
>CAYXBO010000029.1:0-11479 GCA_964463195.1 uncultured Christensenellaceae bacterium
GCGGACCAATCGGTTATGAGCCGACCGCTCTAACCAACTGAGCTAAAGGCCCTTATACTCAACCCTGTATTTAATTTTTCTGGTCGGGGTGAAGAGATTCGAACTCCCGACTCCCTGCTCCCAAAGCAGGTGCGCTACCAAACTGCGCCACACCCCGTTACATTAGGTTAAGCAATCGTTTGTGTGCTTATATATAATATCGTAATTGTTTTGCGCTGTCAACAATTTGCAGCTTTAATTTTTAGGAAAATTATTAAGAAATAAATTCGTCATTCTAGGACAAAAACTGTTCTTTTCGGACAACGGCTATGATTTAGAATTACGGAAGGAGGAAGTATGAAGATAAATACGGAACAACGGAACGGTGCCTTAGTGGTGCATTTTAAAGGAGAGATAGACCATTCGGTAACTCTCGAGGCAAGGGAACAATTGGACGAGCTTATAAATCGCGGAGGGTTCGATTACATGGTAATCGACTTAAAGGATATAAGCTTTATGGATAGTGCTGGAATAGGGCTTATAATGGGACGTTACAAAAAGCTTAGGCTTGAAAAGAAGCTGCTTTATCTCAGAAACGTAACGCCGTCAGTCGATAAGATTTTGAAAATCAGCGGTCTTTACAAATTGGTTAACGTAATTTAGGAGTATTTATGGAAAACAGAATGGAACTTATTATTGCAGCAACCTCTTTAAACGAGAGCTTTGCAAGGGCAACGGTAGGAGCGTTTACCGCTCAGCTCGACCCCGACATCGAGACACTTTCGGATATCAAAACCGCTGTTTCGGAAGCCGTGACTAACGCAATCGTACACGGTTACGATTCGGACAACGAAAAGGACGTCGTGCTTAAATGCGCCATTTCCGACGGAACGGTTACCATTACCGTCGAAGACGGCGGACAGGGAATGTCAGACCCCGAAAAGTGTCAGGAGGACGGTTTTACTACCGCCGCGGACGACGAACGTTCGGGGTTCGGTTATACCATTATGAAAAGCCTTATGGACGAAGTTAACGTCAAATCGGAAGTTGGGCGCGGAACCGTAGTCACTATGAAAAAGAAGATAAGATAATGACTTCGCATCAGCGTACGATAGAACTGATTAGGGAGGCGCAGAGCGGTTCGGATGAAGCAAAAGCCGAGCTCGTTTCGGAAAACCTTCCCCTAATAAAAAGCATAGTGAGAAGGTATAAATACAAGCAGGTGGAGTATGACGATTTGATTGAGCTCGGAACGCTCGGTCTCGTCAAAGCCATAAACAACTTCGACACCTCCTATGAAGTCAGGTTTTCCACTTACGCCGTACCTATGATTGCGGGAGAGATAAAGCGTTTTATCCGTGACGACGGAGCTATAAAAGTCAGTCGCAGTATGAAATCCACCTCGCAGAAAATAGGGGCGTTTATCGAAACGTTCCGACAGGAGAAGAGCCGCGACCCGTCCGTTGGGGAAATAGCCGCCGAATTTGAAATGAGTCCGCAGGAAGTCGTATTTATTATGGACAGCTCCAAATATCCCGTTTCCATTTATGCGGAAAACGACGAGGACGGTTTGCCTCTTGTGGACAGATTGCAGAGCTCCTATAAACTGGACGACGCAATAGATAAGCATATTCTGAAGTCTTTGGTGGACGGCTTGGACGAACGCGATAAGAAAATTATTTTACTCAGATACTATCACGACCTGACGCAGGGCGAGATTGCCAAAATGCTCAACGTCAGTCAGGTTCAGGTCTCGCGGCTCGAATCGAAAATTATCGAAAAATTCAGAAAAGAACTGTTATAATCTCTTTCCTCTTGTCAATAAAACGACAGGAGGATGAGATGAGAGAGTTACCCGAACAAAAGGAAGAAATCTTCGATCCCATCCAAAAAATTGTAGAGAAGAGGTCGATAGATGGAAAATAAGGAATATTTGGCGTTAATTAAACGCGAAATGCCAAAAACGAAACATTTGTCAGCGCTCATTCGCGCTTTCGTTTGCGGCGGTTTGGTCTGTATGCTTGCGCAGGGCTTCTACGATATGTATGAAGCGGTTATTGTCGGTGCAACGCAGGAAGACATAGCTTCATTCACAACGATTACGATTATTTTTCTGACCGTCGTGTTGACGGCTTTCGGCGTGTACGACAAGCTGGGCGCGTTTGCGGGAGCGGGGTTGTTTATTCCGATTTCCGGATTTGCAAATGCCGTTTCTTCTTCGGCTATAGAAAGCAATAAAGAAGGTATAATTCTGGGACTTTGCACCAAAATGTTCTACGTTGCGGGTCCGATTATAGTATTCGGAATTTCCGCGTCCGTAGTGGTCGGAGCCTTAGCTCTTATTTTTCCGGGATGGTTTTATTGATATGGCAGGGCATACTGTTTTTTTTAAGAAACCCGTATACGTCGAGGACGCTTCCGCTGTCGTCGGCAAAAAGGAAAAGGAAGGACCGCTCGGCAACTATTTCGAGAACGTTCTGCCAAACGATTTAAACGGGCAGAAAACTCACGAAAAAGCCGAAGTTCTGATGCATACGCTTGCATTGAAAAATCTGAAAAACAAGCTTAAACTCGAGAAATCGGATATAGACGTTGCCATTGCGGGAGACTTGCTCGACGAGATAGTCGGCGCGAGCTTTACGATGCGTGAAATGGGATTTCCGTATATGGGGGTATTCAACGCATGCGCGACCTTTGCGGAATCTATGATTATAGCTTCCTCATTTATAGAAGCGGGACTTGTGAACCGCGCTTTCTGTTCGGCTTCGTCACATTTTTGCACTGCCGAAAGACAGTACCGAAATCCATTGGAGCTCGGATGTCAGAGAACGCCTCTTTCGCAGTGGACCGTTACGGCCTCGGGAGCAGTTTCCTTGGTGAGCTCTGAGCAGCCGGTTGCCATAACCTCGGCGACTATAGGGCAGGTTGTGGACTACGGGGTTTCCGACGCCAACAATATGGGCGGAGCTATGGCGCCCGCTGCGCGGGATACGCTAATATCGCATTTTAAAGCGACAGGTACAACACCGGAGGATTACGATTTGATAATAACCGGAGATTTGGGACATGCAGGGAGTAAAATTCTGAAAATAATAATGGAAGAAAAGGGCTACAACCTTGGCGAAAACTATACCGATTGCGGAATTCTGATATTCAATAAAGAGGCGCAGAACGTAATGCAGGGCGGTAGCGGCGCCGGGTGCTCTGCAAGCGTGTTCGCAGCTTATATTTACAAAAAAATGTTGAATAAAGAACTTAAAAAAGTGCTTTTCTGTCCGACGGGCGCGCTGATTTCCAAGACGGCTTCTTTGCAAAAAGAAACCATTCCCGGAATTTGTCACGCGGTCTGTTTTGAGGTGAAATAATATGGTTTGGCTGGATTATCTTAAAGTTTTTGTAACAGGCGGAACAATTTGCTTTATAGCTCAATTATTGATAAATCTGACGAAGCTTACTTCTACGAGAATACTGGTTCTTTTCTTGTTGACAGGCGTGGTTTTGGAAGTTTTAGGCGTATACAAGTATATCAAAGAGTTCGGAAAATGCGGCGCAACTATTCCGATTTTAGGTTTCGGAAGCAGCCTTGCAAGGGGAGCTATCGAGGCGGCGTCGGATAAAGGTATCCTCGGCGCCATTTCCGGCGGACACGAAAACGTTGTGGCAGGACTTTCAAGCGTTATTTTCTTCTCGTTTATAGCCGGGCTTTTTGCTAAATCAAAAACTAAGTAGGTTGACTGGTTAAGCTTATAGAGGTATAATTTCAATATGCAAGAAAATATACTTCTTCCGCAAAACGCCGATGCGGCATTGATAGTCGGCGCACCTAATTTGTACTATTTCAGCGGTTTTCCTAATGAGGAAGCCGCAGTTGTTTCGCTTCGGGACAAAAAGTTTTATATCACCGACGGCAGATACGCCGAGGACGCTAAAAATAACGTTGTAGTGGCGGAAACGGTTATCGTAGACAGAGGGGAAAGTTATATTTCCCGCGCAGTGAAAATTCTATCCGAATTTAAAGTCAAAACCGTTGCGATAGAAGAGCCGGTTATGTCCGTCAAAGATTTTGACGAGCTGAAAAAAGGCGGATTTGATACGGTATACTGTTCCGATTGGTTTTACGCGTTGCGCGCAAGGAAAACCGAGCGTGAGATAGAAATAATGCGTAAAGCGCAATCTATTACGGATTCCGCCTTTAAATGGGCTCTCAACAATATAAAAGAAGGTATGACCGAAAGAGAATTGGCTCTTTCATTGGAATACAAAATGAGTGAGCTCGGAAGCCAAGGGACGGCGTTTCAGAGTATAGTCGCGTTTGGAGAGAATACTTCCAAGCCGCATGCGCGTTACGGCGATAAGAAGCTTGTCTGCGGCGATTTGATAACGATGGATTTCGGTGCAAAATACATGGGGTACTGCTCGGATATGACGAGAACGTTCTCTTTTGGGAGACCAGACGAAGAAAAAATCTCCGTATACAATACCGTTTACGAAGCTCAGATTCGCGCAATAGACGTGGCGCATATAGGAATGCGAGCAAGCGAGTTGGACGCCGTTTGCAGAGATTATTTCAAGAGCAAAAAACTAGACAGATATTTTCTTCATTCTACCGGACACGGGCTCGGTATCGAAATTCACGAAAAACTGTCAGTAAGCGCGTTATCGATAGACGTTCTTTCGGAAAATAACGTTTTTTCAGTTGAGCCCGGACTTTATTTTGCGGGAAAATTCGGCGTCAGAATAGAAGATGTTATTGTACTTACAAAAAATGGCGTTGATAACTTGACAAAATCGCCGAAACATTTAATAATGTTATAGATATATATTTACTTTTGGAGGGCTTTATGGCTTATTTAACCGCAGGAGATTTCAGAAAGGGCATTACTTTTGAAATGGACGGAACCGTTCAGGTCATCGTTGACTTTCAGCACGTTAAACCCGGCAAGGGCGCGGCGTTCGTCAGAACAAAGATAAGAAACGTTATGACCGGCAACGTGTTGGAGAAAACCTTCAACCCGAGTGAAAAATTCGAGCTTGCGCACATTGAAAGAAAGAAAATGGAATACAGCTACACCGACGGCGACCTTTACTATTTCATGGACCCCGAAACGTTTGACCAAATCCCCATGAACCTCGATATGGTCGAAGAGGCGTTGCATTTTATCAAAGAGGGCATGACAGTAAACGTAGGTTTCTACAAGGGGTCTCCGTTCAGCGTCGAGCCTGAAAACTTCGTAGAGCTCGTCGTTACCGAGTGCGAGCCTTCAGTTGCGGGAGCTACCGCTCAGCCCGGTTCCAAGTCTGCAACGCTTGAGACCGGATATACCATTCAGGTGCCGCTTTTCGTCAACGAGGGCGAAACGATAAGAATCGACACCCGTACCGGAACGTATATGTCCAGAGTATAATTCATTTATAAATAAACAGCCTGAGCCTCCGCATATTTTATTGCGGAGGCTTTTTTATGCTTGAAAATCTGATAGGCAGAAAACTGTATGGGGAAATCCCGTCGTACGCGCTGAAAAACGGTCTTAAAGAGATACGTGTAAGACTTGGAAAACCCGTAACCTACCGCACGGTGAACGGAGACAGAGGACGGCTGTTGACCGTAGCTGACAAGACAATTATCGACAATATTGTAGCTATTGCTACACAAAACTCCAGATATATCTACGAAGATGAGATTTCGAGAGGCTATCTTTCTTATGACGGAGGTTACCGTATAGGAATAGGCGGACTGTGGGTTGAAAAGAACGGGCGCCCGGTTGAAAAAGAAATCTGCTCGCTTGTTATAAGAATTCCCCATCAGATAATCGGGGCTGCGGATAAGATATCGCATTTATTGAACGACTTTCAAAATACGTTAATAGTATCCCCGCCGTCGGGTGGAAAAACCACGCTTTTAAGGGACGCTGTAAGAGCGTTGTCGTCATGCTACGAAGTGTTGGCAATCGACGAAAGATTTGAAATTTCCGGAGGCAATTCCAATATGAATCTCGGCGACAATACCGATATTATTGCCGGTGTTCCGAAGACTTTGGTGTACGAAGGAATTATACGTGCGTTATCACCGGAAATCGTTGCGATAGACGAGCTGTTCGGAAAAAGGGACTGCGAAGCCGTTGCTGATTTAATTGGTTGCGGAGTGAAAGTAATTGCTACTATGCACGGAAAATCGCTTACAGACGTTGAAAATCGACTGAAGTCGACAGCGGATATGTTTGAAAACATAGTTTTCTTAAATTCTATACCCACGGCAGGACACATAGATTCTATTGTCAGGAGGTAAAGGTGATAGGACTTTACTGCGGTTTGGCGTTTTTGCTTTTATCATCTTTCATCGGCTGGCGTCTGAAGCGTTCCTATATCGCAAAACAAAAGACTATGGAGGATTACGGCGTTTTTCTTGATTTTGCGAAGCGCAAAATGTTGAGTAAAAAGGGCGGAGAAAACGACGTTTTTGCAGATTACAATACGAACGAGCACTCTTTGATTTCAGATTTAAAGACTGCTCTTGCGGAGGGTTCAGAAAAAATGCCGTCCGCTCCGGACGCTGATTGCGCGCGTGAAATTCTGAATTTCTGGCGTGATTTAAGGAGCGTGGATTACGCTTTTTTGGAAGAGCACTTTGCTGAGCACGAGGCGTTTTCATCGTCGGAAATAGCCAAAAGGCGGAACGACAGTCAAAAATACGGAGTTTTATATTCCAAGCTCGGCGTGCTTATCGGGTGCTTGCTTTTGATATTGATGTTGTGAGGTGACCGTGGGAATAGACGTTATTTTCAAAATCGCGGCGGTAGGTTTGTTGACTGCTATCATAAATTACGTTCTCGAGAAGGCGGATAAAAAGGAAATAGCGTCTCTCGTAACGCTTGCCGGACTGGTTATAGTTCTCGTAATGGTTCTGGATTTGGTAAGCGGCTTATTCGGCTCGTTAAGGACCATTTTCGGGTTATACTGATGGAGATATTGAAAATTATCGCGGTGGGGGCGGTGGGAGCTGTTTGTTCGGTTTTGGTCAAGCGCCATAACGGAGAATATGCCGCTCTTATAAGCGTTTCAACGTGTATCGTCATAATTTTATTGGTGATACCGTCGCTCACCGACGCGGTAAGCTCTTTTAACGATTTGTCGACGAAAGTAGGACTTTCGGACGCGTTGTTTAAGTCAATTGTCAAAATAGTTGGAATTGGTTACATCACCGAATTTTCGGCAACTCTTGCCGAGGACGTTAAAGAGGGCGGAATTGCCAAAAACATTCAGTTTGCAGGCAAAATAGCTATCTTTATTATGGCTTTGCCGATATTGAAATCGGTAATTGCAAACATTTCGGAGCTTTTGGCGTGAAAAAAGCGGACACTGCAAAACGGCTTCTTATTTTGGCTTTAGCCTTTATTTTTATTATAGCAGCCGTGGCTTTAGACTACGGCGCCGTTGCTAAGGCTACGGATGCGCAGGAAGAAATCGAGGAGCAGCTGGAATCCGAAGTGAACGACAGATTAAACGGTATCGACATGTCGGAACTCGAAAGCTTTTATTCGCAATTTGCGGAGAACAAGTCGTTCGGCGCAACGGTCAAGGATATCGTAAAAAAGATAGTGGACGGGCAAGCTCCCGACGCAAAAACAATTCTGAATTCGTTGTTCGATGCGTTAAGGGGCGGGTTTACAACTCTGCTACCTATGCTTATTTCCATTATTGCGTTATCCGTTCTGTCTGCGGTTGCGGTTTCGTTATCTTCGGGTTTTCAGAAAGAAAGCACTAAAAAAATCGTCCGTTTTGCAACGTACGGCGCAACCGTTGCAATAGTTATAGGCGTAGTAAGCACGTCCGTAATAAGCGTAAAGGATACTTTGTCTACGCTGTCTCAGCTTTGCGAAATCGTTTTTCCGATTTTACTCACTTTGACGACTGCTGTGGGCGGGGTTGCTTCCGTGGCGCAGTTTCAGCCGCTTGTTGCTTTGGGCGGAGGGTTCGTTCTCGGTCTGATGCTTAAAGTAGTGGTTCCTCTGTTTATCGCATCCTTTACTTTCGGTGCCGTAGGCAACCTTTCCGACAGTATTCCGCTCGGAAAATTGACTAAAGCTACAAAATCTCTGTCCGATTGGATTATGGGAATTATATTCGGCGTTTATGTTTTTGCGCTGTCCGTTGCGGGAGTGGTCGGCAGCACTTCGGATACTATAAGCATAAAATCCGTCAAATTTGCACTGTCGAGCTACGTTCCGATTTTGGGCGGATATATTTCAGACGGGTTCGACATAGTGCTCGCCTCCGGAATAATAGTCAAGAACGCAGTAGGGGTAGTCGGACTTATTCTCGTTGCCTCGGTGTTCGTGCTGCCCGTTATAAAGCTCATCGTTCTGTCGTTGACCATGAAGCTCGGAGCCGCTGCAGTCGAGCCTTTGGGCGATTCGCAGTGCGCGAATTTTTTATACGCTACCGGAAAAAGTCTGAATACTTTAATCGCAGTCGTACTCGGAGTGGCGTTTATCATGTGTTCGATTATACTCGTTGCGGTTTATTCCTGCAATTCGGGGGTAGTCTGATGCTGTACGGGTTAGTGTGGTCTGTAATCGGAGCGGTTATCCTATCGGTTCTGTCGGAAGTCATGTTAGCCGAAGGGGAAACTAAAAAGTACGTCAAAGGAATAATAGCCGTTGTAGCCGTTGCGGTGGTGTTTTCGGGAATTGCCGGACTTCTGAAGGGCGGATTTGATATTAACACCGTCTTTGCAAATGATGAAGCGGAAATTTCCGTTGACGAACGGTACGTTCGAGAGTTGGAAAACGCCCGCGGAGAAGAAAAGAAAAACCGTTATCTCAATGCGCTTGAAGCGGAAGGAATAAGCGGAGTAGAGGTGTTTTTTGTTTTGGATATGAGCGAAGTTTCATTTTGTTTCGATACGGTATATATTTCGACAAATAACGTTGTAATAGCGGACAACGCTACGAATATAGTAGTTAATGACAGGATAACGGAGCTTGCGAAGGCAATCTTCAAACCACTTAGCGGAGGACTGTATCTTGACGGAAAATTCCTTTAAGGAAAAGGCTAAAGCCTTTTATGCCAAGGTCAGAGGAATAAAGCACATAGAAATCATTCTTGCGCTTTTCGTTGCGGCGGTTATTCTCGTTATCTATCTTGCGGTATCTGCCGGTTCTGCAAAGACGACCGACGAAAACCCGACTGCGGCAACGGGAGGTTCTCTTATTGCCGAAACGGAGAATAGGCTTAAGAACATACTCGGAGAAATAGAAGGCGCAGGGTCGGTGTCGGTTCTGATAACCTACGAATCTACGTCCGAAACAGTATACGCAATGACTACCAATACGTCGGAAAATTCCTCTTCCTCAAACGGCGGCGGAAGCAATATGAGCACTGTAACTCAAACGCCGGTAGTCGTTACCAACAACGGCAAAAGCGAGCTTATCGTAGTAAAGGAGCTGATGCCGAAAATTCTCGGAGTAGTAGTGGTTGCCGAAGGTGCGTCGAATATCAAAACCCGACTTGCACTGCTGAGCGCAACGGCAACGGCGTTGAACGTAGACGCGGATTTAATTGAAATATTTACAAAAAAATAGTTCGGAGGTAAATATGAAAGCAAACAAAAAGAAAATTATCGTAATCGTATCAATGGTATTGCTGCTTGTGGCAACAGGCTGTCTCAATTACTTTTTGACGGTGAAAACCGCTTCCGGCGACGGCAATCTCGACAACTCGACTCCTACGGCGACCACGCCCACGGAACTCGACTTCTTCGCGTCGTACCGTGAGGACAGAGAGCTTACGAGAGCGCAGAAGATTCTTTATCTCAACGAAATCATCTCTTCGGAGGTTTCCTCTGCCGAAGCAATCGTCAGCGCGGAGGATAACCGTTTGCAGGTTATCGATATGATGGATAAGGAATTGGTTCTCGAAGGGCTTATTAAAGCCAGCGGTTTTGAAGACTGTATCGTTTCTTTCGGTAACGACGACGTCGTAAACGTAGTTGTAAAAGCGGCGGAAATATCCGATATCCAGATGATTCAGATTGTTGATATCGTAGTTTCGGGAAGCAACACCGCACCCGGAGACGTGGTAGTCCTTGCGTATATTTAATAAAAAGATAATTGCAATAAAGTTATATATATGCTAATATTATACTTATGAAAAATATAAGCAGTCAGGACGAAGCAAAATTTACCAACGTTATAATATCGGTTGCCAGCTCCGTCGTCGAACAGACGGCGGGCGTGGCTCCGGTGAGCGGCGCTGTCAAGCGCCGTATTGGCGTTCAAAGGAAAAAATACGGAAACATACACGTTTATTTTAAAGAGGATAAGAGCATCGTCATAGACTTGTTCGTTTACGTAAATTTCGGATGTTCGGTACCTACGGCCATTTCCGAAATGCAGGAGCGAATTCGTAAAGAAGTGGAGCTTGCCACTCAGTTTGAAGTCGATTCCGTAAACGTCAACGTCTCCGACGTCATTTTTGATTGATATGAGTAGAGTTACGGCAAGAGAAGCAGCTTTTAAGCTGGTATTTGAATTTTTATTTTCAGGCGAAATCAATAAGAGAACGTTCGGCCTTTTCAGTGCTGCCGAAGACGACGAAACCGAATCTGAATATATCCGCGAAGTTTATTGCGGGGTTATAGATAATTACGACGAATTGGTTTCGATAATAGGTCGTTTTTCGGAAAACGGCGCGGAAAAAGGTTTCTCCGTCGAGCGTATTTATAAACCCGATTTGGCGGTTCTTCTTGTTGCGGTTTATGAAATGAAGTATATGAAAAGTATCCCCAACAACGTTTCGATATCGGAGGCGGTAAATCTGATTAAACGGTTTTCTACCGAGAAGAGCCACCGCTACGTCAACGGTGTTTTGGCGGCTGTAAATAAATATCTTCAGGAGGAAAACTCTTAATGAATATCGTTGACGGAAAGTTGGTTGCGGCAAACCTAAGGAAAGGTTTTACGGAAAAAGTCGCCGAATATAAAGAAAAAACAGGCAAAATCCCAGGACTTGCTGTTATTATTGTTGGTAATAATCCCGCATCGGAAATATACGTTCGCAACAAAATCAACGGTTGCGCGGAGGTCGGGGTAAAGTCCTTCAGTTATGCGCTTCCGGAGAATACCGACGAAGCCACGCTTTTGAAGCTTGTCGAGGATTTGAACGGCAATCCCGAGGTCAACGGTATCCTCGTACAGCTTCCGCTTCCGAAAGGTCTCAATGAGCAGAAAATTCTCGCGGCAATAGCTCCCGAAAAGGACGTTGACGGATTTTCTTCTTATCAGATGGGACGTCTTGCGTTGGGGCTTCCCGCGCTTACCGCATGCACTCCGAGCGGCGTAATCGAAATGTTGAAATTCTACAATATCGGAATTGCCGGAAAAAGAGCGGTCGTCGTAGGTCGTTCTAACATAGTCGGCAAGCCGATGGCTCTTCTTTTGTTGCAAGAAAACGCTACGGTGACGGTATGTCACAGCCGCACCGCAGACCTTCCTGCGGTGAC
>CAYXBO010000030.1:0-11457 GCA_964463195.1 uncultured Christensenellaceae bacterium
GATTTCACCAAGCCGCAAGGCTTGATTTCACTCACGCGATAGCGTGAATTTCACCGCCACGAAGTGGCGATTTCACTGCACCCGTAGGGTGCCTATTGGGTGGGCGGGTGGATATCGAGCGCAGAGCGTTTCATCTTAAATGGTATACTGCAAAAATATATGCGTGCGGATTATGGGTTTATCATAAAATATAAGTATTTGATATATTAATGGGCGCAGATTAAAATATTAGTGAAAGCGAAAAAAATTAAGAGGTAATTTATAATGGAAAAATTAGTTTTGACAAAAGAATGGGATAAGACGTTCCCGAAAAGCGAAAAGGTAAACCACGAAAAAGTTACTTTTTACAACCGTTACGGAATAACGCTTGCGGCGGACCTTTATGCTCCTAAGCAAGCAAAAGGCAAACTGCCGGCAATTGCCGTGTGCGGACCTTTCGGCGCGGTAAAAGAACAGTCGTCGGGGCTTTACGCTCAGACCATGGCAGAACGCGGATTTCTGACCCTTGCTTTCGACCCGTCTTTTACGGGTGAAAGCGGTGGGCACCCAAGATACGTCGCTTCCCCCGATATTAATACGGAGGACTTTTGCGCGGCGGTAGATTACCTTTCCTGCCGGTCGGACGTCGAACCCGAAAAGATTGGGATTATCGGTATTTGCGGTTGGGGCGGTATGGCGATAAATGCGGCGGCAATCGATACGCGTATTAGGGCAACCGTTGCATCCACCATGTACGATATGACGAGAGTAAATGCCAAAGGCTACTTTGACGAAGCGGACAGCGAACAGTCGCGGTACGAATTGAAAAAGGCTTTGAACGCCCAACGCATAGTAGATTACAAAAACGGAAGCTACGAATTGGGCGGAGGGGTGGTCGAACCGCTGCCCGACGACGCGCCGTTCTTTGTAAAGGACTACTATGATTACTATAAGACAAAACGCGGTTATCATAAACGTTCGCTCAATTCTAACGGCGGATGGAATAAGACTTCCTCTCTTTCCTTTATCAATATGCCTATACTCGCTTACAGTCACGAAATACGCAGTGCGGTGCTTATTATGCATGGCGCAAAGGCGCATTCGTGCTATTTCAGTAAGGACGCGTTTAAAAATTTAAGAGGCGCAAACAAAGAATTGCTTATTATTCCCGACGCCGTTCATACCGATTTGTATGACAGAACGGATGTTATTCCTTTCCGGAAACTGGAGGATTTCTTCAGAAACAGTTTTCGTGCGGAGCAGTAATCAATGAAAAGATATTTCGGAGTGTTTTTGGTAATCGTTATGATACTGTTCGGTTTTACAGCCTGCGATAACGGCAGTTTAAACGTAGACGGAAGCGGGAACGACGGCGGTTCTGACAATCCGACATTCACGCCGGACGTTTCAAGCTTCGGTTTGGCAAACGGAACAAACGGCAGTGCGCCCACCGTCACACTCAACAGCGGGTATGAAATGCCGATACTCGGACTCGGTACGTACAGCCTGCACGGCGACACCTGCAAAAATGCCGTTAAATCCGCTCTTTCGGCCGGGTATCGTCTGATTGACACTGCCTATATGTACGGTAACGAAACTGAAATAGGCGAAGCAATACGGGAATCGAACGTGCCGCGTGAAAAGATATTCGTAATAACGAAAATCTATCCCGGTACGCAGTTTGCAAATCCCGAAAAAGCGATACAGGAAGCACTTGATAAACTTGATATCGGTTATATAGACATGATGCTGCTGCACCATCCGGGAGCAAATGACGTAAAGGCATACAAAGCGATTGAAAAGTTTGTCGGACAAGGCAAAATCCGTTCTATCGGGCTTTCAAACTGGTATATAGAGGAGATAGACGATTTTATTTCAAAGGTTAATATTAAGCCGGCGCTCATTCAGAACGAAATCCACCCTTATTATCAGGAGCAAGCCGTCGTGCCGTATATGCACAGGCTCGGTATCGTAATGCAAGCTTGGTATCCGCTCGGCGGAAGAGGGCATACGGGAGCGTTGCTTTCAGACAGCGTAATAACGGAAATTGCAGAGGCGCACGGAGTTTCTTCCGCACAGGTTATTCTGCGTTGGCACTTGCAGCGCGGCGTAGTGGCTATTCCGGGCTCTTCCAATCCCGCTCATATTCTTGAAAATATATCCGTTTTCGATTTTGAACTTACCGAAAATGAAATGAACAGAATAGCCGCTCTTGACAGAAACGAAAAACACGATTGGTATTGATGAGGCAGTTAAACTGAACCTTGGGGTTTCGGTGTATTTTCTCCGCAGAAAAAAGTACAATCAATCAACCGAAACCGAAGTTAAATAATAAACTATGTCGTTTTCGATTATCTGAAGAGGAATTCTCTTCGAGGTGGAGTTGGTGGTTTCGCTGTCGAAGACGAAGGCGCCGTCGCCGCTCGACAGGGAGAATTCCACTCTGATGGGGTAGCCCACGGGAGTGGACTTTCTCGATATCTGAACGCTTGCGGCGGTTACTACCTTGCCCGGGTCTGCGGCGTAATCCTTGAGAGTGCATTCGCCGGTTGAAAGTGTTTGGAGATTGAGGGTTACCAGCTGCTCGTTATAGACGTCCACGACGGAAACAGAGGAATTTAATTTGGATTCGGCGGACGGATAGGTGCGGACGTAAGCGTAGAGGAGCTCGTTATCGATATAGGTTGAGCCGCACTTTATGGAATCGGTTATAGTGTTTCCGTCCTTATTTAAGGTGTAATTCAAATATTTCCCGTTAAGCTCCGTGTCGTAGCTGTAATTTTTGCCGTTGAAATCCACTTCCTTATGGGAGGCGACGGAGGCGAAAACGTTCATGAGACTTTCGGAATACATGACGCGCTTGCCGCTCATATCCGTTGCGGTAACGGTGTATCTTCTTGCGCTCGAGCCCATTTCGTAGGTTTTATCGGGTGAGGCGGAGAGGGAATAGGTGCCTTTGGGAAGGTTCTCCATAACCGTCGTGAGCGTCATAAGAGGGGAGGTTCTTTCAGTGTCGGTTACGGAATACGCAACGTAGGACAGGGTTTCCTTGTCCGCCCAAGAGCTGCCCGGAACTATCGGGTCGGCGCACGCCGTGAGCATAACCGCTCCGAGGACTATCGTCAATAAAATCATAGCTGCTTTCTTCATAATGAAATAATTATATATACAATAAGGAAAAATGTCAATGCATCGTACTTTTTTTAGTGCGCGGTTTATGTTATAATTAAAAACATGCTGGAAATCATCACTTCAAACACCGTAAATTCCGCTGCGCGGGCGGTCATAGACAGGTTGGGATATTACGACGGCGAGAACGTAAGACACGTCGTCATCGTTCCCGACCGCTTCACGATGTCTGTGGAAACGGAGATTTTCCGCCGTCTTGGACTTCAGGGCGCCTTTAATATAGAGGTGGTTTCCTTCACGCGTTTCGCGGTCAAGGAGCTTAAAACCAAATCGCGGAAGGCGCTCACCAAAGAGGGCGCGGTTATTCTTCTCGGGGAAGTGGCGAAGGAGCTCGCGGGCGAGCTGGAGTATTTTCACGAGCCCGAAAAAAAACGCGGGCTCATGCGGGATTTGTACGCCGTTATCGCAAGTATAAGGACTAGCGGTATAGGTGCGGACGCGCTTTTCGGGGCGTTTAAGGCGGGAGACGACAGGATATCCCGAAAGTACCGCGACGTGGCGAGGCTATACAGGCTTTACGAGGAGAAGGTGAGAGCGAGATACAGCGATACGGTAACGAGGCTTCAGCTGTTTCTTTCGGAGCTTCCGGAGCTTCCGGAAATTGCCGAAACTAGGGTTTACGTTCTGGGCTTTACGGAATTTACGGCGGTGGAGCTGTCCGTTCTGACCGCTCTCGAAAAAAGCGCGAAGTCCTTAACCGTCGGGCTGTTCGTGGGCTTTAAGGACGCGTCGCACGGCTTAAATCCCCAAAGAACGGTTGCGAAAATAAGGAGCATATATCCGCGGGCGGAAATTACCCACGTGGAAAAACCTCTTGACGGAACCGTCTCGGCAATCGTCGGGAACGTCTTCGGCTACCGCGCGGTGACGGCGGACAACGAAGGGGACAGGGTGGTTCCGTTTTTCGAGAATACGCCGTACGACGAGGTGAACGCGGCGGCAAAGGAAATCCTGACGCTTACGGCTCAGGGCAAGCGGTATAAGGATATCGCCGTGGTTCTCTCATCGGAGGATTATAAAAGTATAGTAAAGGACGTTTTCGGAAGATACGGAATTCCCGTTTTTATCGACGAGAAATATCCTCTTAAAAATACCGTAGCCGCAAGACTTCTGCTTGCGGGAATACAGACCGAGGCTTTGGGTTTGGAAAGAGAAGCCTTCCTCGCGTTTGCCAAAAATCCTTTGATTGGGATACCGTATTCGCAAGTTGAGGAGCTGGAAAACTTCATTCTCAAAAACAACGTCAACTACTCGAGGCTCGCGGAGCCGTTCGACGGACGCTACAGGGATTTGACCGACGGGATAGAAGAGACGAGAAAAACCGTTGTTAACAGTCTTCCGTCCCTTAAGAAGAACGACACGGCAAAGGGCTACGCCGCGGCGCTTTCCGGCTTTATATCGAGGTTCGACGAAGAGAAGACTTCGGAGATTTTCGGGGAGAATTCCGAGTGCAGAGATGCCCTTTTACAGGCGCTGAACGAACAAAGCGTCAAGCGCATTCTCGAGCAGACGGACGAGCTCGCGACGATTATCGGCGACAGACCGATGGATATCAAAGAGCTGCTGACCGTCGTTTCCGCGGCGGTAGACAGCGTGGATATATCCCTTATCCCCGACTCCATAGATTCCGTTTTCGTCGGAGGTGGAGAGGACAGCCCGTTTTTCGATAAGAAGATTATGTTTATCATGGGCGCCACGGCGGGGCATTTCCCCAAAGAGAGCGGCTGGCAGGCGGTGCTTACCGAAAGAGACGCTGCCGCCGTATTTGCAAAGGGGTTCGAGCTCTATCCCACGCCCGTCGATAAGCTGAAAGCCGACAAGGCGGCGGTTCTCGACCTGCTCACCAAGGCGGACGAAAGAATTTACGTAAGCTGTCCGTCCTATTCCGTTGACGGAACCAAACAGACGGCGTCCGAGGCTCTCAGGCAGATTGCGCGGATTGTCGGTGCGGAAGCAAAAAGGCTGTCGGACAGATTCTCTCTCAAAAACGGCGAAGCGGCTGCAGTCTCGGGACTCGGCAACGTAAAGAACGCCGCCTACGAGCTGAGAAAAGCAGAAGCCTCGGGAATTCCCGCAGAAAACGCACATTTTTATGCGGCGCTGAGAAAATGGCTCACGGAACGCGGCGAGCTTTCCCGCGGAGACAACGGGGGAGTGTGCGCGGAAAAAATTTGTCTGTTCGACGCGTCCGGAAAGGGTCGGACGTTCACTTCGGTCAGCCGCGTGGAAACCTTTATGTCCTGTCCTTATAAATACTTTTTGCGGTACGGTCTTTCCGCCGCGCCGCGCGAAGAAGGGGAAATCCGGATTCCCGACCTCGGCAGCGTGATACACAGAGTTCTCGAGTTGCTTTTCAGAAAACTTAAAGGACATTTCCGCGTTGCGACGGACGAAGAAATTGCCGAGGAAACCGCAAAAGCCGTGGAGGAGGCTTTTTCGGATACCGCTCTCGTACCGCCCGGTGCCGTCGAGAGAAACGCCGTTATCTTCGGGAACGTAAGACGGGAAGCGGAGAAGACCGCGAGCCGCCTTATATCCTACGTGAGACAGAGTAAATTCGAGCCGACCTATTTCGAGGTGCGGTTCGGCGACGGGGAGCGGGCGGTGTCCGTCGATACGGATATAGGCGAGGTATTCCTCACCGGAAAAATCGACAGAGTTGACGTTTGGGGAACCAAATTTACAGTTATGGATTACAAAACAGGCAAAACTGCGGGAATGGCGGACGTCAAAAATCTCTATTACGGCAAGCATATTCAGCTTTACGTTTATCCCGTTCCTTTTAAAAACGAGGGAAGGGAAATCGCCGGCGCGTATTACGTGCCGATTTCCGGAGACTACAAGTCGGACGGCGGAACGGCGTCCAAAAGGTTCGAGGGTAAAACCTCTTCTCTTTGGTCGGACGTTACGGCGCTCGACAAAACTCTGGACCCCGAAGGCAAGCCTTCTTCGGAATTTCTGCCCGTCGATTTGACGGTAAAGGACGGGGAAGTCGGCTACAAAAAGCCCGCAGATATGTTCGGACCCCTCGATTTCGGTTTTGCCGAAGATTACGCGCTTGACACCGTTGCAAACGCCATAAACGCCATGCACGACGGGTTTATAGAACGCATTCCTTTAAAAGACGAGTGCAAATATTGCGAATTCCGGACGGTATGCGGAGAGGTTCCGGAGAGGAAAATGAAGACCGTAAAGCTTGCGGACGGCGAGTTTTTCGTGTCCGACGGCTGGGAGGTAGGCGATGAGTAAGAATTCCTTCCTTAAAGAACAGGATTACGCCCTTAAGCATTCCGGCAACAACCTCATCGTCAGCGCGTCCGCGGGAAGCGGAAAAACCACCGTTCTTATAGCCAAGCTCGCAGAGCTTTTGGCAAGCGGCGCGGACGTGTCGCGCATGGTGGTTATGACCTTTACCCGCATGGCCGCCGAGGAAATGAAGGAGCGCTTAGCGGATAAGATTGCCGCTCTGATGCGCGAAAAACCCGAAGCGCGAGAGGCTTTGGGGAAAAACCTCGCCAATATGCCCTTTGCCAATATAACGACGATAGACGGGTTCTGCGCCGACTTGTTCAAGCGTTGGTTTAACGAGCTCGGGCAGGATTCGCAATATTCCGTAATAGAGAGCGAAGAGGAAAAACGCGTCATGTTCGACGAGGCGGCGGACGCGGTTATAAACAGGAAATACGCCGAGGGTAGCGGGGATTTTCTGGATTTGTGCGAACGGTTTTCAGAACGGCGCACCGCGGGCGGGCTCAAAAAAGCCGTGTGGAATATCTGCTCCTTCTGGGAGGTTCAGCCCGACGAAAAGGAATGTGTTCTAAGGGCGTTCGAGGAGATAAATAAGGATATAGAGGACAGGCGTTCTACGGCGTTTGTTTTAAGCGGAATAAGAAGACGGTCGGCGGAATTTTACGATATTTTCCACAACGCCGAAATGAGGCTAAAAAGCCTCGGGGAAACCGTTCTTCTCGATAACCTCACAGAGCACAAGGACGCCCATCTGAGAATAAAGGACGCGGCGACGCTTCGGGAGCTGTACGGTCAGCTCTCGAGAATAGGAAAATTCTCCGCCCGTTCCGCCAGAAAGGCTAAAACTCCGGAGGGCGAGGCGGTAAAAGCCGAAATGGGGGATTATCTCATTGCTTCCAGAAAGCGCGTGGAGGATTTGAAGAAGAGGTTTTCAGATTACGATGGGGATATAGCCGCCGAAAAGGCGTCCACCGCGAGCGCCGGACTTTTGTTTGAGCTTGCGACGGAAATCCGCGCGGAATACAACAGCTTAAAGCACGACGCGAACAAGCTCGACTTCGCCGACCTCGAGCATTTTGCTTTGAGAATTCTTTCCGACCCCGAAAGACGGCGGGAAATAAGAGAGGGCATCGATTATATATTCCTCGACGAATATCAGGACACCAACTATTTGCAGGAAGAAATAGTGAAGGGTATCTCCCGCGGCGACAACGTGTTTATGGTCGGGGACGTGAAGCAGTGCATTTACCGCTTCCGCGCGGCGGAGCCGCAGATATTTATAGATAAGTACAGAAACTATTCGGAAAAGCGCGGCGGCGACAGCGTGGCGTTTAACAGGAACTGGCGTTCGTCGCCGAGAATTCTCGATTTCGTAAACGGCGTGATGTCGGAAATAATGACCGTTCCGTTCGGCGGCGTGGACTACAGGGAGGAGGCTCAGCTTATCTCCGCAACGGAGGATTATCCGGTAGTATCCGATTTGCCGGACGCGCTTTACGTGCGGGAGCCCAAGATAAAAAGAACCCGCGCGGAATACGAGCAGAGTGACGGCTACGACATAACCGCGGACGTCGCAGTATCCTTTAAAAAGCCCGACCTTGAGGCGGAATATATCGCGGGCGTTATCGCAGATACCGTCGGCAAACGCATGATATGGGACGCGAAGCGGGGCGAAAAACGCATGGTAAAATACGGAGATATCGCCGTCCTCGTCCGCAAAAATAAGGACTGCGACAGCGTTGCGGAGGTTTTGAGACGGAAGGGAATTCCCGTCTATCAGTGCGCCGACAACGAGGATTTTTATGCGGAAGACAGAAGCTGTCTGCTGGATTATCTGAGAGTTATAGACAACTCTCATAACGACCTGCCGCTTATTTCGGTGCTTCTTTCGCCCCTCGGCGGATTTAAGGACGCGGAGCTTTACGAGATACGCAAGACTGATTTGGAAAAGCCGTTTTGGTATACTTTTTTCCACTATAACGGGAACCCTAAACTCAAAAACAAAATCGACGCTTTTACGGAAAAGCTTCTGAGGCACAGGCTTGCAGCGGCGTCCTCCGACGTGCTTACCCTGCTTATACGGGCAGTTGCGGACTTTTCCTTCGACGCGTATATCATGGGGCAGACCGGAGGCGCTGAGAGGATAGAAAGGCACAACATATTTCTCGCGTCGATTGCCGGAAAGGAGTACGCTTCGTCGGTCAAGGAGTTTCTCAAGTATTCGGAGAACGTCGGGTTCTCCGTCCAGCCGCCCGCGTCCGACGCGTCTGCCGTAAGCATTATGAGCGTTCATAAATCGAAGGGGCTGGAATTTCCCGTCGTGTTCCTCGCGCACACCTCCTACAGGTCTGCGGTGCGCCGTCCCGACGTGTGTCTCGACAGGGAGTTCGGGATAGCGGTGAGGTATTTCGACGACGGCGACAGAAGCAAAAGAGAAACCTTGTCCACCCTCGCGTTCGCGGATAAAAAGGAACGCGCGGAGAAGGAGGACGAGATGCGGCTTCTTTACGTCGCGATGACCCGCGCGATAAACCATCTCGTCATAACCGGAAGCGAAGGGTCCGCCGGATGCGTGTTTGCCGACGAGCTGAAGAACTTCGGACAGTTCCTCGAATTCGCCGCAGGAAAAAATGCCAAAATAAAAAACAGCGTCGGATGGCTCACCGTTTCCCTCGGGGAGAGTCCGGAGCAAGCCGCTCGGGAAGAGACGGAGACGGTTGCGGTCGACTTTTCCGCGCTCGACAGGGAGTACGGTTATTCCGAGGCAACCGCAGCCCACGCAAAATACGCCGTCAGCGCGTTGTCAGGACACGGCGAGGAGGAAGCGGCTCCCCCGAAAGTCATGTTTACCTCTTCGGAGGACAGGATAAGAACGGGTATTATATGGCACGCGGTTATGGAGCGCGTGGATTTTGCAAGAAGAGACCGCGCGGCGGTCACGGAGGCTGCGGACAGTCTTCTGGCGGACGGAACCGTTACCGGAGAAGAACGGAACGGTATCGATATCGAGAAGCTTACCGAGGTTCTCGCTCTCGGGGTGTTTGAAACCGCCGCAAAACAGAAAGCGGAGAGGGAAAAGAGCTTCATGCTCTACGTTCCGCTGTCGGAAATCGACAAAACCTCCCGCGTTTCGGACGGCGTTCTGGTGCAGGGCGTTATCGACCTTCTGATAACCGGCGAGGAAAACATTATCGTCGATTACAAATATACCTCGTCGCCAAAGGAGGTCGTCAGAAAGCGTTACGAAACCCAATTGAACCTCTACGCTATGGCTTTTGAGAAAATTACGGGCAAGAAAATCGCAAAAAAGGTGATTGTTTTGCTGAGAACCGCCGAAACGATAGAGTTCTGAGCGCCGTTTTACCCCTCGTAGTTTTGGAATAAGTTGGTTTTTTCAAAAAAAAGGTTGCAAAAATCCGCGCGTATGATATACTTATTCTTAGTATAATAGCAAAATCTATGTAAACGGGAGATTTAGCGATGATTTTAGCTGCTTCGGGCTTCGATAACGCCGGCGGTTCCTTCGGTTCGCTTGCGCAGAAAATTATGGATTTTTTGACGGGGATGGGGATTACCACTATAGGTGGGCAATTCGTTTTCCTTGCGCTACTGGGTGTTATCGCCGTCGTGGTGTTCTTCGCCGTCGGCGCTCTCGTCAGCATAAAAAGCAAAACCAAAGCGGATACCCTCGTTTTCCGCGCAACCACCGCTTACATTAACGAATCCGGAGAAATAGGCGCCGAGCAGGTCGAAGAGCTCAACTATTACCTGAAGGACCTTCCAGAGCCGGTTTCCCGCGGCTGGGGCAACTTTTTGGAACAGAAGGTCAGCTATCCTTCGGACTATATCAGCGAGGAGGAGGTGTTTTCCTCCAAGCGGCACGCTTCCAATTACCGCTTCGGAAAAACGCTTTACGCGGTACTCGCCGCAGTCGGCGCGTTGATTATTATCTTTTTGGCGTCGGTCGTTTCCGCCCGTCATAACACGATGGGCTCCTTCGACAAGGGCGTTGCCGTAACGCTTGTCTTCCAGATACTGTCGGTAATAATCGCGCCGCTTATTATTTATATCGTTCTTTACGCCGCGCTCGCGGCAATATACCGCGCGCAGGTAAAACAGTGCGTTGCGGCGTACAGAGAATTTGCCTCTGCTCTCGACGGAGCCGTCACCATCTTCCGCGAGACGAAGTCCGACGAGGAATTCCTTAAGGAAAACGTCGAGGTGATAAACGAGGAAATCGAAAAGATAATCGCCAGCAAAATTCAGCAGAACGAAATTATCGATTTGGTTACAACGCCCAGAATAGGCGAGGAAGAGGCTGCTTCCGCAGTAGTTGAGGAGATACCGGAGATTGAAGAAGAGCCGGTAGAAGCCGTGGAAGAGGATACCCCCGAAGAGCTTCCCGCTCCCGAAGAGACTGCAGACGAAGAACAGATGACCAAGGAAGAGGAACAAAGTCAGCTTATAGCGCTCGTCAGCATCGTCGACAATGCGATAGCCGACGTTCGCGGAACGACCAAGGAAGACCTTGAGGAGCTTGCGTTGCTTATATTCAACGCAAAACAATCCGGTTTCGAGGACCCGAAGGACCAGGAGGTTCTGGACGAATGCTTGCACAAGCTGTCCGACCTCTACTACAGATAAAGAGTATTACAGAGAACGAAGCGGAGCATAACGAAGCAGAGAATTCTGTGAACGCACTCGCAGTGCAACGCAATTTTCGCGAGGGAAATGCGTGCAAGTGCAATGCAAAGGAGCTGCAGCGTAGCAGCGCTACGTCAAGCGAGTTTAACGCCGTAATTGCGCACGTGTTGCCCGCGAAAATCGGGTGCGGATGCGGAATGATATGCTGATTAAAGAGGAAAAAATGGAGAAAGGCGACCCTAGCAGTCCCAATTTAATATGCATTGGCATGCCGATAAGGCTTATCGTATGAAAATACGGTAAGTTTTTGCATTATGCAAGCGAGTAAGGTATGCCGAAAGACGTACCTTATTTTTTTGTGAAGGAGGAAGTCCGATGATACAGCTTTTTTATACC
>CAYXBO010000031.1:0-11442 GCA_964463195.1 uncultured Christensenellaceae bacterium
CGCGCTGAGCAGAGGTCGAAGCAATTCAGTCCCTCCACACCGTCATTGCGCGGAGTGTAACGACGAAGCAATCCAGTGCTTAATAAAGTATCCTTAGCTTAATGTGAGAACGTTTTGTTCTAATGATAAATTTAGCTTTTGAGCGCAGCTCAAAAATTTCGCTCAACCGTTACTCTTCTTTAGACTTCCTCTTCTTATCCGCCCACACGCTGCCCAGAGCTCCGATAATTCCGCATACCAGCCCGCCGCATACGATAATCAACCACATGGGGTGCCAGAGTCCGGAAAAGACTCCGAGCAGAAGATAGGTTATCATGCAGCAGAGCATTACTATTCCGCAAATAGCGCCGACTACGGGGTTTTCGCCGCGGGCAAGTTTTCTTTCGCGTTTTTGCTTGTTGCATACGTCGAAGATTGAGCCGATAATTCCGCACGACAGAGCGCATACCGGAATGATTACCCAGTAGGGCTCCCACAAGTCGGCGAGCGCGCCCAATATAAGATACGCCATTACTCCTAGTGAAAAGACCGCGGCGCAGACCGCACCGCATATTCTGTCCAGAACGGTTTTATTTTCAAACGGGTCGTGCCCCCGCGTGAACAGATGCTGCTTTATTCTTCTGGTGACAAGCTCGTCAATGTCTTCGTCGCTTACCGTTGCTTTAGGCTCCTCATTATCGGTATTCGGTACCCCGTCGGCGCGTTCTCCGTCCAGAAGCTCGTCCACCGTTACGCCGAAAATGCGGGCGAGAGGTTTGAGAAGCGCCGTTTCGGGCATAGCCTCTCCCGTCTCCCATTTGGAAACCGCCTTATTGGTAACTCCCAGCGCGTCCGCAAGCTCCGCCTGCGTCATTCCCTTTTCTTTTCTCAATTGGTATAAGAATTCTCCGAAACTGTTCATTTTTATCAACTCCCGTCGTTTGGTTTCTAACGGTATTCTAACGGATTTTCTCCGCACTTTCAATAGAACCTTATCGAATTAAAGTAGAATTAAAATTTTTTACGTAGAATTGCAGTTCAAAAATAAAAAAATCAAGTCAAAGTTTTGATTTTCGACAAATCGCCGCTGCATAAGGTTTCGAGATTGTCAAATATTTTCTCGGCGGACCAGTCCCACCATCTGATTTTCAATAAATGTGCTATCGTTTCGTCGTCGAAGCGTTTTCTTATAACCTTAATAGGGTTGCCGCCCACGATACGGTAGGGCAAAACGTCCTTCGAGACGACGGAGTTTGCGCCGATTACCGCGCCGTCGCCGATATGAACTCCGGGAAGTACGGTCACGTTCTGACCAATCCACACGTCGTTGCCTATTACGGTGTCGCCTTTAAGCGGCAGCTCCTCAAGCTTAGGCGCAGCCTTTTCCCAGCCGTTGCCCATGATGTTAAAAGGGTAAGTCGTCGCCGAACACATGCGGTGGTTAGCGCCGTTCATAATAAACTCCACGCCCTTACCTATCGCGCAGAATTTGCCGATTATCAGCCTGTCGCCTATAAAATCATAGTGGTGCGTTACGTGCTTTTCAAAATTCTCCGCCCCCTCGTTATCGTCGTAATAGGTGTAGTCCCCGACGATTATGTTCGGGTTTTTAACAACGTTCTTAATGTAGCACAAGCTCGGAATATTCTCGTTGGGAAACGCTTTATTCGGGTCGGGACCGAATTTCGACATATTTAACTCTCCTGTTTCGGCGGGCGACGATTGCTATTTATAACGCTCCGCCAGCTCGGAAAACCTTTTTTCGTTCAGAATTTCGTTTGAGATATACCGTCCGTTGAAAAATACGGCGTAATTCGTCCACGCCATAGGAGCATTCTGCGCCTTTTCTTTGCTGTCGAGAACTATGCTTTCAAACGGGATGCCTTTATCCTTTGCCGCTTGCTCGACTATCGGAACGTATTTTGCAGGGAAAGGGCAGCCGTGAGTATAGTAAACGACGAAGCCCTGCTTGTCAACGGTCGGTTGTTTCGCGTTGTTTTTGAATTTCGGCACGGGAGCGTTCTTATCAAACGGCAAATACATCAGAGTAAAATTCGGAGCGGCGCTGTCCGCAACCGAAAAACCTTTATAGGCGAGATATTTCGGGTCGGACAAATACGGAGCCTTTTTCGGTGAAGAAATGACGGTAATGCCGTATTTCCCTTGCGCTTTTGCGTCTGAGATACACGCGTTTAATAAATCGTTCGCATAGCCGTGCCCCTTGAATGAACCGGAAACCCAAAAACAGTTTACGTGCATATAACCGTTCGCCTCTATAGGATACCAGGCGTTCTCCGCGGGAATATATTCTATGAAGCATTTGCCGCGCTCGGCGGATTTCAGAAAAACCAAGCCCTCGTTTAATCTTTCTTTGAGCCAGGCTTTTTTGCTCGCGACCTGCACGTCTTTATTGTTAGATATAGCGCAGCAAATATGCTCCTTATCCAGATTGTCCGTAGTAAGTTTAACGTATTCCATAATTGATTTCCTTAGAAAAAGCACGAACTCATTTTAGTGTGTCCGTGCTTTTCGGTGGCGGAGAGATAGGGATTCGAACCCTAGTTACTGTCTCCAGTAAACACGATTTCGAGTCGTGCGCATTCAGCCGGACTCTGCCATCTCTCCTTACTGCGCTTGCTATTATACATTTTTTTCCGCCGCTTGTCTATAATATTTTGGCATTAGTGCAAAAACTCGTTTCCACGCATTGACATTGACGCGGTATTGTGTTAATATTTCAGTACAATTAAATCTCAAACTTAGTAGTGGAGAGGTACCCAAGAGGCTCAAGGGGGCGCCCTGCTAAGGCGTTAGTACGGTTTTCCGTAGCACGAGTTCAAATCTCGTCCTCTCCGCCAGCAAAACCCAGGTCGATTGACTTGGGTTTTTGCAAAGAAAAGGCAAAATACAAAAGAAAAGAGGTGAAGAAAGTTGGAAAAGAGGCGGACGTTTATCGGTCTTTTATTGTGTTTGACTTTGGCGCTTATAGTTGCGGTTTGCGTCGGGGGCTGTGTTACGGAGAAGTACAGTTACCTTGAGCTTTACGGGACATACGAAGGAGAAATTGAGAAAGCGAACGCCTCGGGAACAATTGAGAAGAAGGGCTACGAGCTTAAGTTATATTTGGACGGAACCTACGAAGCAAAGGAGATAAAAGGAGACGGCAGAGGGGAAAGAGAATACGGAAGCTTCAGATTTTCACCGATAGCTCTGGAGAATTACCGGATAACGATGAGCGCGGAGGTTGCCGTTGACGGCAACGGACGGGCGGAGGAAACGGATAAAAGCGTATTCGGGACCGGCGGGCTTACGCACGTTCAGAAAGGGGACGACGAATACGGATTGGAGAGCGATGGGGTACGGCTTGAAAGAACAGTAGGCGAGGCGGAGGATACGATACCGGTAAACGTTCTTCTGGGAGTGTTCGGCGGGACGGTAAACGAGGACGTAATAGCAATAACAGTAGATGAGAGCGTCGACCGTGTCAAGGTCGGCGATTTTTTATATTTTTCGCCGGGGACGGTGTGGAACGTATATTACGATTACAGAATGACGACGAAGCTGGCGAGTAAGGTTGCGAGGCTTGACCGCGGCGACACGGAATTGTATCTCACGGTCGGAGAGGACGAGGAATACAGTTTAGACTTTTACCGCGAATACGAAAACACCGTCGTTTTTGAATCCGAAGGAGCGGAAGTCGGGAGGATTACCGTTAAACCGAACGGCGAGATTGCGGAGGACGCTCTTCCCTTTGTCGAGAAAACGGGCTATGAGTTAACCGGCTGGAAGGACGAAGCGGGGAAGGTCTGGAATTTCGCCGAAAAGTCGGCGGCAATAGACGCGGAATACGGCAAATACAAATTTACCGCGGTATGGGAAGCCTGCACTTATAATGTGGAACTTAAGGTCGACGGCGAGGTCTTCTCCTCGGAAGAGGTCGTGTTCGATAATGAATACGGGTTTCCGACGCCCGAGAAGGCGGGATGTATATTTTCGGGCTGGAGCGACGGTGAAAGCTTAATCACCGACGGCGACGGCAACGGAACGGGCTTATGGCAGTTTGCCGGAGATAAGGAGCTTACCGCCGAATGGACGAAGCAAAAATATACGGTTTCCGTTGTCAGCGAAACGGCGGACGGCGGCGAGTATACGGGAACGGGAGAATACGAATACGGCGCCGAGGCGGTAATTACCGTAACTCCGGAAAACGGTTACACCTTTGCCGGCTGGTATGCGGACGGAGAGAAGATAGGGGAGGAAAAGACGGTAAGGATTACGGTCGGAGCAGGAGACGAGGTTCTTACCGCTGTTTACGAGGAATATTTCGTTGTGATAACCGTCAACGGCGCCAAAGGAAACGCCGTCGTTATTAACGCAAGAACGGAGGTCGGAACGTTAGCTTCTCCGATTTCCTTCATATCCGAAATCCCCGAAGGCGTTTGGGACGGCTGGTATGAAAACGGCGAAAAGATTTCCGCCGACGAGGATTACTCCTTCTTAATGACGGACGAGGACAAAAGTCTGGAGGCGAGATGGGTTGCGGACGGCGTGAGAACAGCCGCCGATTTCATGGCGAAAATCGCCGCAAACGAGGACATAGAGCTTGCTTCCGATATAGATTTTGCCGGAGTCGAATGGACGGTTGCGCCGGAATATTTCGGAAACATAACCGGCAACGGTTACGCGGTCAGGAACTTAACCGTAAATAAGATTTACGAAGAAAACGGAGTGGAGTATGCCGGACTGTTCGCCGAATTCTGCGGCTCTGCAGAGGACGTGGCGTTTGAAAATATATCCGTAGAGGTTTCCGCAGCCTGCTCCGTGAACGCCGGATTGTTCGCCGGAAGAGTGGGCGTTACGGCGACCGTAAGAAACGTTACCGTAAGCGGAAAGCTTACCCTTATTACGGCGGCGGATAACGTATACGTCGGCGGTTTTGCGGGCGAGAACAGGGGAGCGGTTGAGGGCGTTTCGGTAAGCTGCGCAATAACCGTTTTGCCCGAATCCGCTAAGAAATCCAACGTTTATGCGGGCGGATTTGTGGCGGTTGCTTCCGCTCTCAGCCTGATTACGGACTGTGAGGCAGGCGGAACTCTCAGGATAAGCTATTCCGCAAACGGAAAGGTTACGGTTGCAACCGACGACTTCGCCGTAATGGCAGACAGCTCGGCGGAGTTTGAAAACGTTTCGTCCGATATTACCAAAGATATACTGGTCGGACTCTTATAAAATACTTCCGGACTTCAGCTGAAAACGGCGGAAACGGGTAAAATTTTAATTTCCTGACTTTCATTACAGCAGACGGACAGGGCGACTCCGTCTATCACTTCGCTACGGAATAAGCTCCCGTCCGCGCGGAAAAAATCCGCGTCCGCGCCGAAGGCTTTAACGAAGCTTTCGTATTGCGTCCATTTAACGTAAAACTCCCGCGCGGGCTCTGCGGCGTCGGCAATCTCTTTGCGCGCTTTTTCGCCGAAAACGCGGCTTGCCACGACTTCGGGATAGCCGTCTTTAATCCGCTCCACGTCAATTCCTATCCCTTCACCGGAAACGGCAACTGCCACGCAAGCGTCGCAATGGGACAGCGAAAAGCAGTGCTTTGCGGCGGGGATTTGCGGCTTTCCGCTCTTATCCCTTATAGTTTCGGTATTTAAGTCGAGGTTTTCCGCAAGAGACAGCAACGCCCAGGCGGCGGCGGACTGCAATTGCTTATCTTGATTTTTAATGCTGATAATGCGCTGCCGTTCCGTTTCGGGAACGACCGCCAAAAGCTTGTCGAGCGGGGCGTTGCGGTAATCGAAACAAAGATAAATCATACCGTTTCTCCCAGTTCTTTGACCGTTTCGGCGATAAAATTCACGGTGTCTGACGGAAGCATGCCGTATTCGCCTACGGCGTCCGCCGCCTTTTCACCCGCAGTTCCGTTGATAAAGGCTCCCGCCGCGGCGGCAAGGAGAGGGTCTTTTACGAAACCGCAAAGCCCTGCGATTATCCCCGACAGAACGTCTCCGCTTCCGCCCGTCGCCATGCCCGCCGAGCCTCTCTTTACGGCGAAAGTTCTTCTGCCGTCGGTGACAAAGGTTACGTGCCCCTTGAGTAATACGCAAACTCCGTATTCTTTTGCGAACTTTTCCGCGGTTTCCTGCGGATTTTTCAGAATTTCTTCAACCGTCGCTCCGCAGAGCCTCGACATTTCTTTTACGTGCGGCGTGATGACCGTAGGGTGCTTGCGGGCTTTTAATTCGGATTTATCGGTGGCGGCAATGGAATTTAACGCGTCCGCATCCAAAATCAGAGTGTTTTCAAAAGAATTCAATAAAAATCTTGCGGTTTTCAGCGTTTCGCCGCTCAGCCCCGCGCCCATGCCGAAGGCAAGAGAGGCAAGGTTTTCCGTAGCTTTAGCTAAATCCTTTTCGGAAAAAACCAAACGTCCGCTTCCGCCGTCGGGAAGGAGATAAAGGGTGCTTTCCAAAACGAAAGGCGAAACCGACGGGAACAACCCTTCGGGTATAATGAGCCGCGCAACGCCGGCGCCCGCGCGAAGAGCGGATTGGGCGAGGTTTGCCAGCTTGACGGCTCCGCTGTATTCGGGACAGCCGCCTAAAATCCCTATGTAGCCGAAATTGCCTTTGTGAGCGGTTTCGGCGCGTTTAGGAAGGAGCGGCGCAATATCTCTGTCTGTCAGGATGACGGCTTCGTTCATAAATATATTTTACCAAAGTATTAAAAAATGTAAAAGGGGAATTTCAGTCCTTTTTTACCTCGTAGCCCAGTTCTTTCAGCATTTCAAAATCGGTGGCGACCGTAATACCCGAGGTCGTCAGCATGTCGCCGGAGATGGCGGCGTTTGCGCCCGACGAAAAACAGCTTTTCCCCTTGTCGCCAAGAAGTCCGCGCCCGCCCGCAAGCCTTATCGCCGCGTCGGGGAGTATGAAGCGGTAGACCGCAACTATCCGGCGGACCTCGTCGTCCGTGAGCTTAACGTTATCCGCAAACGGCGTGCCCGGAATGGGGTTCAGAACGTTGACCGGCACGCTCTTTATACCGAGCCCGCGGAGCTCCAAAGCCATGTCAATTCTGTCCTCGGGAGTTTCGCCGAGCCCCATTATTCCGCCGCTGCAAACGTCAAGTCCGGCTTTTTGCGCGGCTTTAATAGCGGCTATTTTGTCGTCGTAGCCGTGCGTGGTGCACACGCTCGGGAAAAACCTCCGCGAGGCTTCGAGATTGTTATGTATCCGCTCGACGCCTGCGGCTTTCAGCTTTTCAAACTGCTTTTCGTCGAGAAGTCCGAAGGAAGCGCAGACGGAAATGTCGGTATTTTCTTTTATTTTTGCGACGGCAACGCACATTTCGTCCACCTCCTTATCGGAAAGCCGCTTCCCCGACGTAACTACGGAAAAACGGAGCACGCCTTGCTCTGCGTTTTTAATTGCCTCCGCAACTATTTCCTCCGCGGAAAGAAGAGGGTATTCGGCAATTCCCGTCGCGTTGTGGGCGGACTGGGCGCAGAAGCGGCAGTTTTCCGAGCATTTTCCGCACTTTCCGTTGATTATAGTGCACATGTCGAAGCGGTTGCCGGAGAAGTGCTTCCTGATTTCGTCGGCTGAAGAGGTCAGTTTGTCAAGCGGTTCTCCGTAAAGCTTCAGCGCGTCCTCTTTGGTTACGGCGTAGCCCTTAATAACCTTTCTTTTCAGCTTTTCGGCATAGCTCGGTTTAACGAAGCCTTTCGGGTCTTTTATTATAGGCAACAGGCGTTTGGCGAGGATTACCGCCAGAACGTTAATCGCGAGGTCCTTCGGCGCGGGTAGCAGCACGCAGGAAACTATGAGCTCTCCGACTCCGATATCGCTGCTGAGATAAAGACGGGATATGAGGATAAAATAGATTGTTCCCAAAACGTAAACGAAGGAAAGTCCGGTGATGCTTGCCGCAAACAGCCGTTTGTAGCTGGGATTTTCCCGCTTTTCGGCAATCGTTCCCGCAACGAAGGTTCCGATTGCGTAACCGATGAGATAGCCGAAGCTCGGCTGCAAAACGTATCCTATTCCGCCGCCCTGCGTGAAAACCGGAACGCCCGCAAGCCCGAGCCCTATATATATCAGAACGGAAGCCGCGCCCCATTTCCCTCCGAGAAGCAGACCCGCAAGCATTGTGAACAGCGATTGAAGGGTAAAGGGAACGACGGGAACCGGTATGCGGATAAACGTCCCCGCAATGATAAGGGCTGTGAAAAGTGCGCAAAGAACCAGTTTTTTCGTTCGTTCGGAAGTCATAGAAGCAGCTCCGTTATATCGTTCTGACGCTGATTTCGCCGGACGACAGAAGCTCCGAGCTCCCGTCGCCGTATCTCACGAGAAGGCGGCAACCGTCGTCAACGGAAACCGCTTCGGCGTTCCTTCGTCCGCTTGGGGAGATTACGCAAATCTTTTTTCCGATAACCAAACTTCTTTTGCGGTATTCTTCGGCGTAATTTCCGAAATTATCACTGTTATAGTAATGGGAAAAACGGTTCAGAAACGCCGCCGCCAGACGGTTTTTGCCGTCGTTTTGCCTGGAGTCGTAAACGGCTCCGGCAACGGCTTCGATTTCTTCGGGGAAGCCGCCCGAAGGCGCATAGGCGTTGAAGCCAATCCCAAGAACGGCGTAATCGAGAAGCCCCGTTTCCAGACCGAAGGACGCCTCCGTAAGTATGCCGCTCACCTTTTTGCCGTTGACGAATACGTCGTTCACCCATTTGACCGAAGCGGTCTTACTGCTGACGCTCTCGATTGCCTCGCACGCCGCAACCGCGGCAAGAGTGGTGAGCTTTACGGCGTCTTCGGGAGTTTTGTCGGCGGGTCTTAAAAGAACGCTTAAATATATTCCGGTATCCGACGGCGAATAAAAGCTGCGCCCCAGCCGCCCCCTTCCTCCGGTTTGACTGTTGGCAATAACGACGGTGCCGTCCTTTGCGCCGCCCTCGGCTTTTTCACGGAGAAGAGTGTTGGTAGACGGGGTTTCGGCAATAACCGTAACGTCGAAGCTCCGGCAACCTTCGTCAAGGTATCTGGAAACGCCCTGCGCCGATATGACGTCGGAGCTTTCCGAAAGACGGTAGCCCTTGTTCCGGACTCCGTCTATGTCGTAACCGTCAGTCTGTAAGGATTTAACCGTTTTCCAAACCGCGGCGCGCGAAACTGCGAGCTTCTCCGCAATCGCCTCGCCCGAAAAAAATTCGCCTCTGTTTTCTTCCAAAAGCCTAAGAAGTCTGTCCTTGGTAGTCATTTCCGCCTCCGTGCGCCTACAATATTAACCCGACGCACGGCAATTGTCAACCGATTTTTCAAAATAAGGTTTACAATAAGGACGAGCGCAATCCCGCTTTCGGGAGAGGGGAATTTATCCTCCCAAGGTTACGTCCTGCCCTGCGTACCAGTCGAGAGCTTCGCTAAGGTGTTCCTCTTTGAAATCGGGCCACAAATCGTCCACTACGTAAAAATCGGAATAGACGGTCTGCAAAGGAAGAAATCCCGACAGCCGCCGCATTCCGCCCCAGCGGATAACCAGGTCTATCCGCGGAATATCTTTAGTTGCCCAACCGCTTTTCATGTCCCATTCCCAGCCGTAATTGACGAGGAAGTTAACCCTCATTTTGTCTCCCTCAACTTCCTTCTTTTTGGTGTAGGGCAGTAATTCTTTCGGGAAACACTTCGAGTCGGCGTTCCCTGCAACGTACAGCGACACGCCCTCGTTCTCAATCATTTTAACCGCTTTACAGCACGCGTCCGAAAACGCCGCAAACTGCTCCTTCGGTCGTTTGCAGTTATCCACAGTAAAACCGTAATAGGTTATCTCCCCGATATTTCGTTCTCTTGCCGCCCGCAAAAGCCTGAGCCCCGGCATCAGCCCGTAATCGTACCCGTCCTCCTTATTGAGTCCGTTTTTAGTCGCCCAGCGTCTGTTTCCGTCGGGAATTATTCCTATATGAAGAGGAGTGCGTTGCATATAAACCGTCCCAGCCTTTTAGTATTCCGCTTAAATTATTAGAAATAAAAGAAAAACTATACAATATAAAACGCACACCTTGACCGGTGTGCGGGAGGCTTTCTCTGTCGGCACGGCAGAACCTTTAATTCTCCAAGCCCATTAAGTAGTCGATAGTTACGTCAAAGTATTTTGCAAGGATAACGAGCTGAGAGCCCTTCACGTCTGCCTGTCCGTTTTCCCAACGGCAGAGAGAAGAGGAGCCGATTTTGACCTCTTTCGCCATTTTCTGGATTGACAGACCCTTTTCCAGTCTCAATTCTTTTAATCTATACGCAAATTTGTTCATGCTTGATTCTATAATCGTGTTAGTCTTTATGTTTAGCAAATTCAACAAACTCAGAAAAAAACGATGACATAAAGTCAATAAACTGCTCGTCATTTTTAAAAGAACTATTTCGTCCTATCTGCCTGTCAATGCTTGCCCATAAAATGTTACTACAACTGCTATATAAATATCTCGCACCTTTGTCGCCTAATTGATATTGGGTTTTTAATTTAGAAATGATTTCTTTGTTATCAATAAGACTTCGCATAACATCAAAAAGATTTTCGTCATCAAAGCCGTTATAATAAAACAAAACGCTGAATAAATGGTGACTTTTCTTTGCAATGCTCATTAGCCATTTTGTCATATCTATGAAAAAATCTTGTTTATCTAATATACAGAGCATTTCAGAAATATAGTGCGAATTTATATATTGATAAATATTATGTAAGAAATCTTGTTTATTCTTGTAATACCAATAAATAGGCTGTGTCGAACAATTCAGTTTAGAGGCAACTTTTCGCGCTGTTATTTGTTGCAAACCGTTTTCAATAACCAGTTCGCAAGCACCTTTTAGTATTTGTTCTTTTGTAATAATTTGCTTAGGTGGCATGTGTGTTATTCTCCATGATACATAACGTTTGTTATATAATACCTGAAATATATAAACATGTCAATCGGTTTAATTGAAATTTTATTATTGAAATCGATTTTCGGTGGGCAATAACGGACCACTCGAATTTTCCGAAGGCGTCTATTTGCAGTATTCACGCGTAGTTACTGTATATTTTAACGAGAGAGTGCTCCCTCGTCAGATTTGCGCAAGGCGCAAATTTGCGAACCCAAGAGGTTCGCTTGCCCGTTGTTGTCACGAAAAAAGCACCCCTAGAAAGGGTGCTTCTTTTTCGTGGTGGGCAATAACGGACCACTCGAAGTTGCCGAAGGTGATAGATTTGCAGCATCCACGCGTAGTTACTGCGTATTTTAACGAGAGAATGCTCCCTCGTCAGATTTGCGCGGGGCGCAAATTTGCGAACCCAGCGGGTTCTTCGGTCCGTTTAGCAAACAAAAAAAGCACCGACAGTAAATCGGTGCTTTTTGTTGGTGGGCAATAACGGACTCGAACCGCTGACTTTCTCCACGTCAAGAAGACACTCTACCAGCTGAGTTAA
>CAYXBO010000032.1:0-10793 GCA_964463195.1 uncultured Christensenellaceae bacterium
AAACAACGAATTCTTAATGCAGTTTCAGGCGGACGTTTTGGGCGTGAAGCTTTCCCGCCCCGTGTCCAGCGAGGCGACCGCAATGGGCGTTGTCTTTTTGGCGGGGCTCGCAACGGGCGCGTTTTCCTCTATTAACGAGCTGTCCGTAGACAAGAACGGAGCGCCTAAAACGTTTGAAAGAATTCTTCCGGAAGAGGACGTCGCAAAGCGTTTCGCCGGCTGGAAAAAGGCGGTTGCCAAAGCCTTGGAAAACTGAGGTTAAGATAACCTTATTAAATACAAAAGATACCTATTTAAGGAGTTACTGAAAAATGAGAAGCATATTAGCGGATACGTTCGACGGCAAAAAGCTTTTCGTCAACCTGTGGGACGACGTAAAGGTTCCGAAAGGCGCGGTACTGATTGCCCACGGTATGGCGGAGCATTCGGGAAGATACGACGACTTTGCAAAATATCTCAATATGGCGGGCTATATCGTCGTAGCCGACGACGAAAGAGGGCACGGGCAGACGGCAGAAAAGAAGGGCGTCGTAGACGGCGACAGCTTTTATCAGACGGTAGAGGACAAACGTATGCTCGTGGAATATATTTCCTCGGAATACGGATTGAAAACCTTCCTCTTCGGACACAGCTACGGCTCTTTTATATCTCAGGCGTTTCTCGAAGCGTATTCCCGAAAAATCGTCGGAGCCACTCTTTGCGGAACGACCTTTATCAAAAACCCGCAGACGACCTCGGGGCTCATCGTGTCGGCTTTTCAGAAATCATGGTTCGGCGCAGACAAGCCCGCAAAGCTGATAGCAAAGCTGAGCTTCGGCGAGTATGATAAGAAATTTGAAGAAAGAACTCCCGACTGCTGGCTGTCCCGCGACAAACACGAGGTCGCCAAATATCAGGAGGACCCGTTCTGCGGACAGATAATGTCTTTAGGGTTTTACCATTCCTTCTTCAAGCACGCCAACGCTCTTTACGGCGAGGCGGCGAAAAGCATCCGAAAGGATATTCCGATTTTAATTGCGGTCGGAAACGGAGACCCCGTTTCCTCGTTTGCAAAGGGCGCGAAAAAGTTGTATAATTTCTATGAGGAGCTCGGACTGGACGTAAGCTTGAAAATCTACGACGGTGCGAGACACGAGCTTCTTAACGAAACCAACAAAACCGAAGTCTATAGCGACGTTTTGGAGTTTATCGAAGAGGCGTTCAAGAGGAGCTGAAATTTGAAAAAAAGCCTTCGTATTACATTGATAGCGGTAGCTGTGGCAGTGGTAGTTGCGGCGATAGTAATCGGCGTGGTTTTCGGCGTTAAAAAACCGGAAACGCCCGCAGCCCCCGCGCTTGTCGTTATTTCCGACGAGACGTCGTTTGCCGCTTCCGGCGGAATGAGCGTAAGGGAATATTCCGACACCGTTTTTGAGCTGACGTCCGATTTAACACTGGATTATTCAGAAAAAACACCGATTTTCGGGAGTGTGGACAAGCCTTTTTGCGGCACCTTGGACGGCAAAGGGCATACCGTAAAAATAACTTACGGCGCAGTTCCCGAAAGCGGCTCCGTGGGGCTTTTCGGCTTTATTTACGGCGCAACCGTCAAAAATCTCAACGTAGAGCTTACTCTTTCCGGAGAAAACGTAAAGCTTTCCGACGACGCGACTTATATCGGCGCAATAGCCGGATTTGCTTACGGCGACAATTATGTGGAAAACGTAAGCGTTTCGGTAACGGTTGCCGCAAAACTTACCGTAAAATCCACCTTCGATATCAACGGCATCCCACGTTCTTATAGCGACAATTCACAGTACGTCGGCGGACTTTTCGGGTATGCGGCGGGGAAAATGACGGTTAAGAATTGCCGTACTACGGCGTTTTCCGTCAATGCGTCCGATTACCTGAACGACGTAACCACCGATTTCGACAACGAGGTGCGCAAGGCGTTGTTCGTCGGCGGCGGATTCGGGCACGCGAGCGGAATAATTTCCGTCGACGGACTTAACGTTTCCTTAACCGGCGTAAACCTGTACGCCAAAACGGTCAATTTCGGCGGCGTCGCGGGGGTTATGGAAGGGGGGACGCTTCAGAACGTAACGGTTGCCGGAGGCTCCCGAATTAAAGCTGTCAACACCGTCAAAGGCTACGTCGGCGGCGTTACGGGATATACACTCAATTCCACGCTTACGGGGTATAGCGTAAGTCTCACCTACGACGTTTCCTCTCCCGTCCTGTGCTCGCTGTCCTTCGGCGGAGCGGCGGGATTTATTGACGGCACAACCGTAAGCTCCGGCACCGTTTCCGTCAACGCCGAGCTCGACTATGCAACGGCTTTCGGCGGTCTCGTCGGCGCTGTAAGAAACGGCAAAATCAAGGATAATACCTTGTCGGGCGGACTTTACGGAGTAGGCGGTCAGGCAGTCGAAATAAGCGGTCTTCAGAGCATAATCACCGCAAAACGCGCTTATTACGGCACCTTTGCCGGTCGTATTTACGGCGCTTCCGAGGTTTCCGGTAACACCGCTACGGCAGGTTATAAGACGGCTCCCGAGCTCGTAGGTTTTGCCGAAGCGTTCGTTCCCGTAGACTCCGAAGGCAACCTCGGCACGCCTGTAAGCCCCGTGATTTCGGGAAATACGGTATCCGTAACAAACGGTTAAAAAAGAGAAAAAGGCAATTTTATCTTATCCGTTTCCGTTTGACAATGCGATATATATTGTAATACAATACAATAAATCATTTTAGAGGCATAAAGTTATGTTAAAAATCAAATTGAGAGATGAAATCAGAGAGTTTGCCGAAGGCTCGACGGCTTTATCCGTTGCCGAGGCTGTTTCTCCGGCGCTTGCAAGAGCCGCGCTCGTTGCAAAAATCGACGGCGAAGTCAAAGAGCTTTCCACCGTGCTCACTAAAGATTGCGAAGTGGAATTTTTAACCTTCGACGACGAGGAGGGCAGAAAGGCTTACCGCCACACGACTTCCCATATTCTTGCTCAGGCAGTAAAACACATTTATCCCACCGCAAAATTTGCAATAGGTCCGGCAATCGCCAACGGTTTTTATTACGATTTCGACTTCAAATCTCCCGTAACGCGCGACGCGTTGAAAGACATCGAAGAGGAGATGAAGAAAATTATCAAAGCCGACCTCAAAATCGAGCGTATCGAGCTTTCGAGAAAAGACGCTCTCAAGATGTTCAAGGAAGAGCCCTATAAAACGGAGCTTATTCAGGATTTACCCAAAGACGCGGTAATTTCCTGTTACCGTCAGGGCGATTTCGTGGACCTCTGCGCAGGTCCGCACCTCCTGTCAACCGGTATCGTCAAGGCGGTTGCGTTGACTTCGGTTACCGGCGCATACTGGCGCGGCGACGAAAAGAACAAGATGCTCACCCGTATTTACGGCGTATCCTTCAGAAAGAAATCGGAATTGGACGCTCATCTCGAGGCGATGGAGGACGCCAAACGCCGCGACCACAACAAGCTCGGAAGGGAGCTCGGCTATTTTATGACCGACGAAAATATCGGACAGGGCTTGCCGCTTCTCATGCCTAAGGGCGCAAAACTCTTTCAGATTCTTTCGAGGTTTGTCGAGGACGAAGAGGAAAGACGCGGTTACGTCCGCACCAAAACCCCTTATATGGCAAAGAGCGACCTATACAGAATAAGCGGTCACTGGGACCACTACAAAGAGGGAATGTTCGTGCTCGGCGACGAGGACAAGGACGACGAGGTGCTTGCGCTCCGTCCTATGACCTGCCCGTTCCAGTACGTCATATATAATAACGGAATGAAATCCTACCGCGATTTACCTCTCCGCTACGGCGAGGTTTCCACGCTTTTCAGAAACGAAGCGTCTGGCGAAATGCACGGACTTATAAGAGTACGCCAGTTCACCATTTCGGAAGGACATATAATTTGTACGCCGAACCAGGTCGAACAGGAGTTTAAGAACAGCCTCGACCTTGCAAACTACATGCTTAAAACCGTCGGACTTGAAGACGATATTTCTTACCGCTTCTCAAAATGGGACCCGAACAACACCGATAAGTTCATAAACGACCCCGAAAAGTGGGCTAAGGCGGAAGCCGAAATGCAGAGAATTCTGGACGGTCTAGGACTTAAGTATTCGGTAGGTATCGGCGAGGCGGCGTTCTACGGTCCGAAGCTCGACATTCAGATTAAAAACGTTTACGGCAAAGAGGATACGCTCATAACCATTCAGGTGGATATGTTCCTTGCCGAGCGTTTCGATATGGCTTATATCGACGAAAAGGGCGAAAGAGTCCGTCCGTATATCATTCACCGCACCTCAATCGGCTGCTTTGAAAGGACGATGGCGCTCATTCTCGAAAAGTTTGCGGGAGCGCTTCCGACCTGGCTTGCGCCAACGCAGGTCAGAGTTATGTCTCTTACGGAGAGGACGGAAAACGACGCCAAGGAAATTGCGGCGAAGCTTTCCGCAAAAGGTATCCGCACGGAGACCGATATAAGGTCCGAAAAAATAGGATATAAAATAAGAGAAGCCCAAATGGATAAAATTCCTTATATGGTAATTATCGGAGATAAGGAAAAGGAATCCGGCATGGTTGCGGTAAGAAGCCGTAAAGCCGGAGATATGGGCGTTATGACTGCCGACGATTTCGCGGCGATTATAATAAAAGAAACCGAAGAAAAAACGCTGTAATTACGTCGGAGGCGGCAAGATAATGGATTTGAAACAGTTAGCAAAAAATATCCGCATAGACGCGCTTAAAAGCATGGCGACCGTAGGGTCGGGGCACGTCGGCGGCTGCATGTCGGTTGCGGAAGTTCTCGCCGTTCTTTACGGAAAGCTCATGCGTTACGACCCCGAAAACCCCAAAATGGAAGGCAGAGACCGCTTGGTCGTCTCCAAAGGTCACGTGGGACCCGCGGTGTACGCCGCTCTTGCAAACGTGGGGTTCTTCAATAAAGAAGACCTCATAAAAACCCTCAATCAGGGCGGAACGAAGTTCCCGTCCCACTGCAACGGAACGAAGGTTTCGGGGGTTGATTTTTCCACCGGCTCATTGGGGCAGGGCTTGAGTGCCGCGGCGGGTATGGCGCTTGCCTCAAAATTAAAAGGCGACGGCGCGACGGTATATTCCATTGTCGGCGACGGCGAGCTTCAGGAAGGGCAAATCTGGGAAGCGGCAATGTTCGCCGCACATCAGAAGCTGGGGAACCTCATTGCGTTCGTCGATAAAAACGGCGCGCAGATTGACGGAACTACCGACGACGTTTGCTCCGTCGGAGACGTGGAAAAGAAATGGAAGGATTTCGACTGGGCAACCGTTTCCTGCGACGGTCACGACGTCGACGCGATAATTGCCGCGGTCGAAGAGGTTAAAAAGGATAAAGAGAGACCGAAAATGGTCGTTCTGAACACGGTTAAGGGCAAGGGGATTTCTTTTGCCGAAGCCGGAAAACACAAATGCCATTCTATGACGGTTGACAGCGACATGCTCGCCCGTGCTTTGAAGGAGATTGACGTATGATAGATTGCAAAAACACCGAAATGAGAGTGGCTCTTGCAACTCTTATCGAAGAAAAGATGGCGACGGACGAGAGAATAGTGGTTATGAACGCCGACCTCGGCGCGAGCATGAGCACGGGTAAAATTACCGCGAGGTTCCCCGAGCGTTCCATTCAGGTGGGGATTGCCGAGCAGAATATGGCTTCCATTGCGGGCGGAATGTCCGCATACGGGCACATTCCTTTTATATACAGCTTTGCGCCGTTCGTGACGAGAAGGATATTCGACCAGATAATGGTTTCTATAGCGTACGCCAAGCAAAACGTAAAAATCGTCGGCACTGACCCCGGCGTAGTCGCGACGTTGAACGGCGGAACTCACATGTCCTTTGAGGACGTGGCGCTTATGAGAAGCGTTCCTAACGCCGTAGTTTTCGAGCCCGCCGACGCCGCAACGTTAGTCGGCTGCTTCGAGCAGATTTTAAACTACGACGGCATCGTCTACTTGCGCCTCTTCAGAAAAGTCGCGCCTACGGTTCACGGCGACAACTACAAGCCCGACCTCTTCACGGCGGACGTTGTGCGGGAAGGCAAGGACGTAACGGTTTTCGCTTCGGGCATAATGGTCGAAGAGGCTTTAAAAGCCGCCGATATTCTTGAGAAAGAGGGTATTTCCGCGGAAATTATCGACGTTCATACCGTAAAGCCGCTTGACGAAAAGACCGTAATTTCTTCCGTAAAGAAAACCGGCGCCGCGGTTACTGCGGAAAACCACAGCATTATGGGCGGACTGCGCTCGGCAATATCCGAGTGTCTTTCCGAAAACTGCCCGACTCCCTTAGAGAGCGTGGGCGTTGTCGAGAGGTTCGGCGAGGTTGGTTCGCTTTCCTATCTTAAAGAGAGCTTCGGACTTACCGCAAAGAACATAGTGGAAAAAGCAAAAAAGGCAATTTCCCGAAAAAACCGTTGACAACAGTCGGGCGGTTGTATATAATAATCAGGAAGCAGAAGCAATTCTCACCACAAGCATTGAGTGAAGTGGTCAAAGGTTATAAATAGTTACGGGGCGACCCGAGCGTATATTTATGCTTTTTGAGATGTGCTTTTGCGGCGCATCTTATTTTTTTTGGAGGATTAACTGTTTGTTTAAGGAACTGCTCATAAATAAAGCAATTCGACTTGCTTCCGTCCGTTTATTGGACGAAAAAGGTACTCAGCTCGGAATTATCAGTTCCGACGAGGCAAACCGCATCGCCGAGTATAACGACCTCGATTTGGTTCTTATCTCGCCTTCGGCAAACCCGCCGGTATGCAAACTGATGGATTATCAGAAGTACAAGTTTAATCAAATCAAACAAGAAAAGGAATCCAAAAAAAATCAAAAGGTGATTGAACTTAAAGAGATACGCCTGTCCCCGACCATCGACGTGGGCGACATCAACGTCAAATCCAAAAAGGCGAGAGAATTTTTGGAAGACGGCAACCGCGTCAAGCTGTCGATAAGGATGAAAGGGAGACAGCAGGCCCATCCGGAAATCGCCGTCGAAGTTATGAATTCCTTTTATAACATCGTATCCGACATCGGCGTATCCGAAAAGGGAGCTATTCAGGAAGGTCGCAACATAACCATGATAATTGCCCCTATCCCTGTAAAAAAGACTAAATAACAATCAATAAAAGGAGATAAAAGCCATGCCGAAAATGAAATCGCACAGCGGCGCAAAAAAACGTTTCCGCTTGACTGCAAACGGTCATCTTAAAAGAGCAAAACAGAACAAGAACCACATTCTCAACAAAAAGAATGCCAAAAGAAAGATGGGACTTCGTCAGTCCGCACTCGTTCACGAGACTCAGGAGAAGACCATCAGAAATATGATAAGCGGACAGAAATAATAAAGGAGGCTCTTAGAACATGAGAATTAAAAGAGGCGTCAACGCAGTTAAGAAGAGAAGAAAAATACTTAAAAGAGCCAAAGGTTACTGGGGTTCCAAATCCAAGCTCTACCGCGTCGCGAGACAGGCGGTAATGAAGAGCGGACAATACGCATACGTCGGAAGAAGACTCAGAAAGAGAGATATGCGTTCTCTGTGGATTGCCCGTATCAACGCCGCGGCAAGACAGAACGACCTCAGCTACTCGAGACTTATGCACGGCTTGAAGGTTGCGGGTATCGACCTTGACAGAAAGGTTCTGTCGGAAATTGCGGCAACCGATGCAAAAGCCTTCACCGCACTTTGCGACAAGGCTAAAGCCGCTCTGTAATTTATGACGGAAACGATTGTCTCAAAAGACAATCAGAAGGTGAAAAACCTTCGCGCACTTCTTAAAGATAAGAAGGCGCGGAGAAGCGAAAACAAATTCGTAGCGGAGGGCGTAACTCTTGTCAAAGAGACGCCCTCTTTACAAATTTCGGAAGTGTACGTCCGCGAGGGTGAAGAAGAGTTATTAAAGCTCGCGGAGGAAAAAAGCGACAGAGTATACCTATTGCCGGAAGCCGTGTTCAACGGTTTGTCGGATACGGTAAAGCCGTCGGGAATTCTGGCAGTCGTGTCGATAAATGAGAGAAAATGTAGCTTAGGCAACAGAATTCTCCTTTTAGACGGAATAAGAGACCCTGGGAATATCGGAACTCTTATAAGAAGCGCCGCGGGTTTTCGGTACGGTACGGTTATACTTTCGGATTCCGCGGACCCGTACGAGCCTAAAGCCGTGCGTTCTTCTATGGGCGGGATTTTCAAAGTGAACGTAGTCCGCGTAAAAAGCGCCGAAGAAGCGGCAAATCTTTTATCGGATATTCCGATTATTGCGCTCGACATGGGCGGGGAGGATGTTGCCTCTATAGAGGTTCCCGAAAGGTTCGCCATAGTCGTAGGCAGCGAAAGCCACGGAGTTTCGGAGGTTTTCAGAACGAGAGCCGCAAAAATCGCGGCAATTCCGGCGGACGGGATAGAGTCTCTTAACGCGGGAGTTGCGGGCTCAGTCGCAATGTACGTTTTCGGTAAATAAATCAGGAGGTCAGTTATGTCAGGACATAGCAAATGGAATAACATTAAGCAGAGAAAGGGTAAATCCGACGCGGCGAGAAGCAACATATTCACCAAAATCGGCAAGCTCATTACCGTTGCGGTTAAGGCGGGCGGTCCCGACCCTAACACCAACAGCAAGCTCCGTGACGTTATCGCAAAGGCGAAGCAGAGCAACATGCCCAACGATAACATTCAGAGAAGCATTAAAAAGGCTTCCGGCGAGGGCGCGTCGGTCAATTACGAGGAACTCACCTACGAAGGCTATGGCGCTGGCGGCGTAGCGATAATCGTCAATACGCTTACCGACAACAAAAACCGCACGGGCGGCGACGTCAGACACCTTTTCGACAAGTACGGCGGTTCGCTCGGCGCACCCGGTTGCGTTTCGTACATGTTCCAGAAGAAGGGACTTATACTTGTTGACCTTGCCGAAAAGTCCGAGGAAGAAATGTTCGAGCTCGCTTTGGAAGCCGGTGCCGACGACGTGGTGACCGAATCCGAGGTTTACGAAATTTATACCGCGCCGCAGGATTTGGGCGCTGTCAGAGAAAGTCTTGAAGCGGCGGGAGTTAAAATTCTTTCCGCAGACGTCGATATGATTCCCGACAACTATATCGCTATCCCAGAGAAAAACGCCGATTCCTTTGAAAAGCTCATCGACGCTCTCGAGGAGAACGACGACGTTCAGAACGTTTACCATAACGCAGAATAGTTTCTTGGTGTACTTTTTCGGTGGCGAAAAAGTACCAAAAAGCCAACTAACGCCGCAAACTCGCGAAATTTTCGCTTGAGTTTGCGGCTTTTGTCTTTGTTGATAACTTGTTTATCCGTATCCTCATTGCATGGCGCGACAATCCGTTAGACAACCGCCGGTGGGTACCGTCATTGCGAGGCACGAAGCAATCCAAAAATTTAATATATTCCGCCTCTTTATTTTATTGTTGATATTTTCAAATAAAACAGTTATAATGTGATTGCGACATCATTAAGAAGAAAAAAAATATTTCATTTAAGCGTAACCATACGTTTTATAAACAATGAACAAGGAAGAATTATTGGTAGTAATACTGCTTCCAGAACTTGTTCGTTGTCAAAATGTAATAGGTTTCTTAATGGTGTCGCAACCACGGAACGGTGTTCTACAGTGCCGTTTCTTCGGAGGCGGCACTTATTATGTTAAACAAAGTATTTTCCTGTTTCGGACACCTGAACGTCGAGATTACGGACGAATTGAGAGAAAGAACCCGCGAAGAAATCACTAAAGCCATTGTGCTTGGCTATCGTGTGTTTCTGTTCGGCGGAAGAAGCGATTTCGAGGACTTGGTTTACGATATCGTTTCGGAATTTGCAGAAGGGAATAAATTCCTCTTCGTAAAAAGAATATTCTGCTTTCCGCTCGTCGAGCATCTCAGAAAGCCGCCGACGTGGTATATACCGAAGGCTTACGAGGGCTTCGATTGTCCGGTTAAAAAATTCGATTATTGGTATAAAGCGATATATTACCGCAACTGCGCAATGATTGACCAAAGCGATTTCGTTTTGTTTTATGCGGAGAAAAGAGAAAACAGCGGAGCGTATAAAACTTATCAATATGCCGTAAAAGCCAAGAAGGAAATATTAAATCTCGCGTCGGTTTAGTTGTGATAAATTAAAACAGTAAATTCCTGCTCCTTTTGTTGCTTCGGCAACGTATAAAACCCTTGAGAAAAAATTCCTCAAATTCCTTTTATTTTGCTACTTTATCACGCTTGCGCGCTCGCGCGTTTCGTGCTAAAATATAACAAAAGAATTCTTTACCTTAAAGGAGGTTCACAGTGCAATATTCACACGAAGTAGACCAGATGGTCTGTGTTAAGAAAGGACCTAACCACGGTCCCGCTCCTATTCCCGAAGAGGGCAAATGGGTGCAATCGAAAGAAATCAAAGATATCAGCGGTCTGACCCACGGTATCGGTTGGTGCGCTCCGCAGCAGGGTGCGTGCAAGCTTACCCTTAACGTCAAAGACGGCATTATAAGAGAGGCTCTCGTTGAGACTATCGGCTGCAGCGGTATGACTCACTCCGCGGCAATGGCGGCGGAAATTCTGACCGGCAAAACCATTCTCGAAGCCCTGAACACCGACCTCGTTTGCGACGCAATCAACACCGCTATGAGAGAGCTGTTCCTCCAGATTGTTTACGGCAGAACGCAGTCCGCATTCTCCGAGGGCGGCTTGGTTATCGGAGCAGGTCTTGAAGACCTCGGAAAGGGCTTGAGAAGTCAGGTCGGAACCATGTATTCCACCG
>CAYXBO010000033.1:0-10779 GCA_964463195.1 uncultured Christensenellaceae bacterium
GTATCCCGAAAGCAAGAACCTGATGTCGCCCCCGTTATACATTTGGCTCGCCGTTGCCGCTGCCGGAATTGCCAGCCTTCTACGATTGACAGTTACCGTACAAGTCTTGCTTGAAGAGTCTTTCATAACAAAATTGCCGCCATTATATTCGGTCTTATCAGTCGAGGAATTGACAAGAATTGCTTGCGCAGTATACGTTCCGCGCTTATCCGGCATAAGGTCGATTTGGTCGTAATGCGTTCCGTCAGCCGCATCTCCGGTAAACCTTGTAGCTATCGCCGGCGGTGCGTCGCCAACTAACTCGCTCGAATTGGCAAAACTGGGCGAAGTAAACACTCCTCCGCTGAATGTAGGCGCATAAACCGTCAATTCCTTAGGTTTTATGATGAATTTAAACCACCGAACAGTGCTCGTTTCCGCACTGGGTTGACCGTTTTCTGTTGCTGGAGCTCCCTGGAACTGTGGAATTCTGGCTGCCTTTGCCGCTGTTACCTGTGCATCAGTCCAACCCCATCTCGTGCGTTCCGCATCCACCTGGGCTTTGACAGCATTTGTCCATGCCGGCTGTATTTCTACCTTGACCCAATACTCTCCGGCGTTTTTCAATGCCTTATCGGAAGTAACTTTAACGTAATTCGCTGCATTTTCGTAAATATCGCTCTTATACCACGGATAATCCGAAGGTTTCAGGTCATACGCATATTTAATCGTCTGAACGTCGCCGTTATATGTTGTAGTCATATTTTCGGGATTTCTCGGCAAAGTCCCCTTTGCAGCCATCGCGGCGGTTAAATTCAAGTGTATTGCGGGTCGAACGCCTAACGCACTTGTTAAAGCGGGCCAACTAGCAGAGCCCGAAGTATTAAAAGCTGTTGCACAGTTATATTCAGATGAATCTCCAGAACGTATCCAACAACCAGAATCAGCGGCAAGTTGTGTAGGGTGCAATCTCCAAATACTGTTATCACTGGAACTATTTACTCCGGTTTCAGTACACGAAGGAATCCATATATAGTCGTCACCCCATGCGTCATAACGCACTCCACCGTATGAGTCTGACGGGGAATAATACCATGAAGAACTACCGTAAGCACTTGCAGGAATATTTCCTAATGCATCGTTTGGAAGAGTCCAACCAGTTACACCTCTGCCAGAACCTCTTTCCGTTAATTGATATAAAACATTTTTTGGTTTCACTAAAAAATTTTCTGCGAAATTACCAGTTCTGAAAAGCCCCCAAGTCGATTCCGTATTACTATTCCCCACTAGGCAATTGCGAATAGTGCTTCGACTATAAACATTGTTACCTTTAGTATTAGCACTGGTTGTATAATACTGCGACGTACCTAAAGGACTTGCAAGATACAAAGTGCACACAACGTTTCCGCTCATATCAATAGTAAGCGAAGCTACCATCCATTCTTTTTTGTCCAATTTTACAACAATTCCGTTGGTTTCGTTCCCTGCCGTTTTATTAATACCTGGGAAACTACTATTGATAGGTCTTGCAGGAACAACATAATAAGGAGTGTTTTTTAATGTCGTGTCTGTAATCGGCGAGTTTTTTCCATACGTATTATAGTCATACGTCCCATAAGTTTTTATAAAATCAACGGGGTTTGCATTGCCAAAAAGCTTATTAACGAGGTCATCTAAAACATCTCCGTCAAAAACGCCTTTTTCTGCGTCCCAAAGCTCTTGAAAGTTTCCGGCTTTAATCGCACCCGAAATTCCTGTTGCTTTAAGAGCTTGCGCCTCTTTTTGAGGCGTTACGGAAAGCACCACCAAAGCACTTAATATGACTAATACCGCAATAACAACGAATATCAGTGTTTTTTGTCTTACCGATTTATTCATTCCGTTTCTCTTATCTGTACTTAAGGCATATTCCGCCAACTATACATATATATTCTAAACTTCTGAAATCAATCCGTCAACACTTTTACCGTTCACAGTTTTTGACAAAAAAGTGAAATCAAATGACGAACCGATATCGGTTCGTCATTGAGTTGTGGATTCGATTTGAATTCCGGATTGCTTTGTCGCTGCGCTCCGCGCAATGACAGAGCACGGCGGACTGGATTGCTTTGTCGCTATGCTCCGCGCAATGACGGACGCGGGCGGTGCTTCGCGGGTCTGGATTGCTTCGGCTGAAGCCCATTCGTAGTTTCTGTATAGCGTTTATTACTATCCGTATGCATATATGTTTTTATGGATTTATAAGCAATGTAGTCCCTCATCAGATTTGCCAAAGGCAAATTTGCGCAATGACGGCGCGGGCGGGGCTTCCGCGCAATGACGGTGAAGCGTTATTTCTTTTTCTTATATTTTGAGGCAATATAGGCGTCGTCGATAAGGTAGTGCAAGCCTTCCCAATGGAGTTGCCGTCTTTCAAACCACAGGGTTTGCAAAAATCCGCGAAGCTTGCCGGGGTTGACTATTCTCATCGGGGAAGGAATAAAGCCTTCCTGTTTAAGGTATCTGACAGTCGGGGAAAGTCTCGTTAAAAACTCCTTATATCTGTCTTTATCACCCTTCCGCCACATAGCTTCCGCTAAGGCAAGGGAACGCGGCAGGAGGCGTTTGCAGCCGGTTTTAAAATCGGGAACGTATTCCGTCCAGAGAGAAATTTCCGACCCGAGCAGTTTTTCTTCGGGATAGCCTTCGGGTAGCGGATTGAATTCGTAGCTTTCCTTAAGACTAATCATTCCGTAGGGGAAATCCATATAAGTGTACTTCGAGGTGCTGTTGATATACCCGCCGTATTGTACTGCCTGTTTGTATTCGAGGGAATTTTCCCCGCCGTAGTCTCTGCACCAATACTGCACGATGAGGTCGTCGTTTATGGCGGTATCCGTTTCTATTCCGTTCCACGCCATGGGGATAAAGCCTCTTTCGGTCAGCCAGTCGGCGACTTTTTTCATAAAGTAGGCTTGCAATTCGTGTTCGTCCTTCAAGCCCTCACGCTCCATGAGAGACTGGCAGTGCTCGCACAGCTTCCACCTGTGGAGAACGACCTCGTCCCCGCCGATATGGATATATTTAGTATTTCCGCCGAAAAGCTCTATAACCTCTTCGAGCACGTCGAAAGCAAACTGATAGGTGCTCTCCTTACCTGCGCAAAGAACGTCGTGCTTTACTCCCGAATGGGTGGCGACCTTGAGCTTTCTGCCGAAGCAGCCGAGCTCTGGATAACACGCCAAGGCGGACTGCATGTGACCGGGCATGTCGATTTCCGGAATAACCTCTATACCTCTCTCGTTGGCGTAAGCAATCACCTCGCGGACGTCGGCTTTGGTATAATAGCCACCGTGCGGTCTTAAGCCGAAATTGGTGTGAGAGCGCTTGCTGCCCTTTTCCGTAAGAAGGGGATATTTTTCTATTTCGATACGCCAGCCCTGGTCTTCCGTCAGGTGCCAGTGGAACACGTTGAGCTTATGGAGATAACAAAAGTCCAGCATCTTCAGGATGTCCGCTTTGGGGAAGAAGTATCTGCCGTTATCCATAAGGAGACCTCTGTGTTTGAGATACGGTTCGTCCTCTACGTGGGAAAGCGGAAGCATTCCGCTGTAATTGTGATAGAGCTGCCTTAAGCTGCAGAACGCGTAGCGTATCCCCGCCGGAGAGTTCGCCTTTATACTCACTCCCACGTCGGATATATCCATAACGTAGCCCTCTTTATTCAAGGTGAGCTCGGGGTCGATGAAAAAGTAAATTCCCGTCCCCTCTTCGTTTTCCTCTCCCACCTTTTTGGCGTATTCCGCAAAGTCTTTTGAAGCAAAACACTCCTCGCCGAACAGTCTGAAGCGTCGGCAATCCAGCCAGCCGCCGTAAACCGTCACTTCTTTGGGATAAGGTATCAACAAAATTTTGTCCATAATTAACTCCTGTTTCTATATTAAAAGGTTACTATTCCTGTTTCAGCCTTCTGCTGTCATAATTAACAATATAGCATCCGTCCGCGGCTGTCAACAGTTCTCCGCCGTCCAAGCGGCGCGCCATGAAATCGGTAAGGTACCTGACACCCGCCTTGAGCGCTTCCTCGAACATCTCGTCAAAGGTTAAGTCTATCGGGTCGCCCTCCTCTTCGGCAACGCGGTTATACGGTCTCTTGTATAAATTGAGGATATCCCATTCCTTTGGCGTCGGGTTTCTGTAGCCCGCCGTAAACAAATGGTTGTCGCCCATCCGTTTTTGTATCATTTCCGAAAATTTCTTCTTGACCTTGCCCCCCTTGTGGCAGAGAGTTACGAATGCGCGGAACCCGAGCGTAGCAATAAAAACGTCGTTTTTAGTAAGCGTCAGCCCGAAAAGAGGCGCGGCGTAACCGTTTACGTACTCCATTAAAAGCTTGCGGTTGCCGCTCCCCCAATCGAAAAGAGCGGAGGCTTTCATGGAAGGCTTTCCGATAAGCGTGTCGGTTACGTATTTGTCGAACGCCGCTTCGATGAGCATGTGGCGGTCGTTCATATATTCCTTTTCCAAAAACTTCGGCAGCCTGTTGTATTCGTAATCGTAAACGTAGGCGTGCGCCACGCTGTCCAATGAATAGTGCGCCAGCTGCCCTAAGAAAAACGCAGTGAGCTCCGGAGACATTTCCTTGTCGTCTTTTGCCGCCGAAAACAATTCTCTTACGAAACGCGTGTGAATGTCTTCGCCGTAATTGGATTTTTCCTTGTCACCCGAAAACTTCAGTCCGTAAAGCACGTCCGGTCCCATAGAGGCGAAAAAGTAAGCCTTTTCCCGCCCTTCTATCGCCGTTTTGACGGTTTCCGGCAACCGCTTCAGAAGCTCTTCGGAAAAATAATAATGTGTTAAAGCGTTCGGCATACAGCCCTCCGTATATTTTATTCGTTTTTGTCAATCATTCCCATGAACCAACACGACCGTTTAATTCGTATATTGTAGTAGAGGAGGCAACCGTGGTAGTCAGAAGAGGAGAATTATATTACGCCGACCTGTCCCCCGTCGTGGGCTCGGAACAAGGCGGCATACGCCCCATACTTATCGTGCAGAACGACATCGGAAACAAGTATTCTCCGACGGTTATCGCCGCGGCAGTCACCAGCCGTATCGGTAAAGCGCGGCTCCCTACGCACATTCCGCTCGACACGAGCTCGGGACTTCCCAAGGAATCGCTCGTTCTTCTGGAGCAAATCCGCACCCTCGATAAACAGCGACTGAAGGAGCGTATCGGAGTCGTCCCCGAAAGCGTCATGGACGACGTCAACAACGCGTTGATGATATCCCTCGGCTTCTTTATCGACTGACTATTCTATTACGTCAACGTCACCTGCGGTGACCTTTTCCACGCCGCTCTCCGTCTCGACGAGGAGATAGCCTTCCTCGTCAATCCCTACAGCCTTGCCGCTCTTCCCGCCGAACTTAACGGTTTTGCCGAGCGTTGCGGAAACGGCTTTGTAGCTCTCCAGAACCTTAGTGTAATACTCCTTTTCCTGCTCCAAAAGGTTTTTGATTATCATTGCGATAAGCCGTTCGCGGGAAACGGATACCGCCTGCATGGCAAGCGTGGTAGCTACGTCCTTAACCTCCGAAACGTCGTTTTTAACATTGACTCCTATGCCGATTATCAGTGATTTTCTCTCGGAAACCACTGCAAACTCGCACAGTATCCCGCAGATTTTCTTTCCCTTAACGAGAATATCGTTGGGCCACTTGACGCGGCTTTCTACGCCCAATTCCCGAAGAGAAGCCCTGACAGCCATAGCCGCGAGAATAACGTACTGCTTCGCGTCCTTGACTTCGACGTTGCGGTTTAACTGCAGCGTCATGTAAACGCCGCCCTTTTTGGAAACGAAGCTCCTTCCGTCGCGACCCATTCCGCCCGACTGCTTGGAGGCTGCGACTACGCGGTCGTAGTCCGTGAGGTTGGCTCGCGTATACAGATTTGTAGAAGCGCACCGGACGACCTCGGGCTTAATACCCTCGACCCCCAAAGCCTTGAGCTCCTTTTTAATCTTCCGCGCCGTCAAAATATCCATTTTCCTCTCCGTCCAAAACCTTCATAACGGCTTTTCTTATGGCTCCGTATTCAAACCCCCGCGCCGCAAGATGCCGCATGAGCTTCGCCTGAAACTTTTCGTCGCGCGTCTTGTTCCTCGCAAACCGCATAGCAACCTCTAAGCATGCGTCGCCCTCTTCGTTCTCCGCAAGCACGTTTTTTATCAACTCTTCGGCAATACCCTTTCTCTCGAGCTCCTGCCTTATCCGCCGCGAACCCTTCCGCTCGCGGTTGAACTCGAAATACAATTCCGCATACCGCTCGTCGTTTATAAGCCCGTTGTTCTTCGCCCGCTCAACAGCCGCCGTGCGGTCATTATACGAGAACCCTTTTTCCTTCAGCTTCTTCCGGATTTCCGCTTCCGTCTTGTCCGCCCTGTTTAAAATTCTCAGAACGGCAGCGTACGCAGTCTCGGCATTCAGCTCAATCTCTTTCTTCATACATAATAATTATATTAGAAATAGAAGAAGTTTTCAAGTAGAAAAATAAAACCACAGCCATTAACGAACTGTGGTTCTGAATTGAGCTTTTTACTTCAGAATAATTCTAAAATATATAATTTGATTTTAAGCTTTATAAGTCTTTGATAGAAACATGGTATCTCTTATGATTATACTTGTGTCCACAATGTTGACATTTACATGCATATTTTGTATCAGTATGATGCATTTGTTTATACTTCCTTCTGGTAACGTCGGCACGAACGTCTATCGACGAATCGCCAATTTCAATCGAGCCTATACTTTCATTACTTGTAGTGTCTTTATATCTGTATTCATCCCATTGTTCGCTACCTAAGTAAGAACTACCAACGCAGAAACAGTGTTTACATTTAGGACATGTTATATCATTCCCGTTATAATGAAATATCCCTAAAATCAAATACACTAACTGTGTAGCAAAAATAGATGGGAATGCAATTGCCAATAAAGAATAGATATCATTTTCCGGTATAATAACGGAAAACATATCCAACGTAAACACACAAATCGTTAAAGCAGACAAACCAATTAAAACGAATTGAATTACTAACGATGCAATAACCTGCGCAATATGAGGTGAGCCGTTGCAATCATGATAAGTTTTATCTTCATCACGGAGCAAGAAATAAAAAAATGCACCGATTATACTCAAAACTGCCATTACAATCTCAAAAACTATCGTACGTATAGTTGAACTTAAGAATTGTGCAAGAAAAGAATCTAAGATTGCCCATGCAAAGCTTGTAACAATGCCGGCTGCAATATAAGTAAGTATGGTTGCAACCATGCTACTATATATATTTTTAAAGAACAGTTTAAACATATTTCCTTTTTCCTTCCTTCGTTATATATTCCGATAATATTCTAACTTTATTAGAATTGTCAAGTAAAAAACTAATATTATTAGAATTATTGATAATATTTGTCTAGCAAAGTTAGAATTACAATATGTTTGGAAAGAGAATAAAAGAATTGCGTTTAGAAAAAAATCTGACACAAAAACAGCTTGCGGAAAAGCTGCAAGTCGATTTCCGAACGGTCAGCTTTTGGGAAAACGAAAGATTTGAGCCAAACATTGAGCAAATTACTAAATTATGTTCCTTTTTTAGCGTAAGTTCCGATTATTTAATAGGTTTAAAAGACTACGACATTTGAAGTAAGTGTACTAAGCACACTGAACTTTCACCTAAAATCATATCTGAATTAGGTGAATCGTAACCGATTTAGGCGAATAGTTTCGTCATTGCGCGGAGCGTAGCGACAAAGCAATCCAGCCCCGCGAAGCACCACCTGCAATAAATAAGGATACTTTATTAAGCACTGGATTGCTTCGACATAAATGTCTCGCAATGACGATGCGGCAGAACAAGAACCACAACAAAGACAAAAGCCGCGAACGGAAGCGATGAAATCGCGGGTTCGCGGCGTTAATTGGCTTTTTGGTACTTTTTCGCCACCGAAAAAGTACGCTTCCTTACTTAATCTTCACCATCCAGCCGTACGGGTCGGCGACGCGGCCGTACTGGATACCGGTGAGTTTATCGTAGAGGTACTTGGAGATTTCGCCCATTTCGTTATTATTTATGAGTATATCCTCGCCTTTGTAGTTAAGCACGCCGACGGGGGAAACGACTGCGGCGGTACCGGTTCCGAAGGCTTCCTTCAAGGTTCCGTCTTTGACAGCGTCTTCGATTTCCTGCACGGAAACGCGGCGCTCTTCCACCTTGAAGCCGTCGTCGCGGAGAAGCTGAATTGCGCTGGCGCGGGTAATTCCGGGGAGAATGGAACCGATAAGAGCGGGGGTTACGACGGTGTCGCCGAACACGAAGAACATGTTCATCGAACCGACTTCCTCAACGTACTTCATTTCTTTGGCGTCGAGCCACAGAACCTGGTCGTACCCTTTCTTTGCAGCAAGCTCGCCGGCAAGAAGGGAAGCGGCGTAGTTACCCATGCATTTGGCTTCGCCGGTGCCCTCGAGAGGAACGCGGATATATTTATCTTCCATTATAATACGCGTGGGCTGAAGTCCGTGGGCGTAGTAGCTGCCGACCGGAGAGAGAACGACGTAGAAACGGTATTTGCTGCTTGCGTGAACGCCAAGTCTCGCGTCGGTTGCAATCATAGTGGGACGGATGTAAAGAGCCGTTCCGGGAGCGGTCGGAATCCAGTCTTCCTCGAGTTTAATGAGCTCGAAAAGAGCGGCGATAACGCCGTCGATATCGTCGATTTCGGGCATGCAGAGGCGGGAGGCGGACCTGTTCATGCGAAGGAAGTTATCCTTAATTCTGAAGGTGCTGATATGACCTTCCGCATCCTTGTAGGCTTTGGCGCCTTCAAAAATACCCTGTCCGTAGTGGAGAACGAGCGTGGACGGGTCAAGAGAGAAGTCGCCGTAAGGAACGATTTCGGGCTCGCCCCATTTGCCGTCGGCGTAATCCATAATAAGCATGTGGTCGGTAAAATATTTACCGAAACCGAGGCTGGAGTAATCCGGTTTTTGCTTCGGGTGCGCATTTTTCGTGATTTTCATTTTGCTTCTCCTTTATAAAATCTGTATTCTTTATTTATCGAACGGGGCGTTTCGCGTCCCGAACTTATTTTGCTTACGTCCGCCGACAGGCGTTCCCATTTCGCCGTCTGAACGGTGAAGATTACGCCGCTGTCGTAGCTTCGGTCGGTTATTTCGGCGTAACCCGCGACTGCTCTTTCAAAGGCGCCCGCCTCGTCGTAGTTTAAGTGAACCTCGGCTATATCCGACCAGACAGCCTCGCGGATAACCGCTCCGTCAACCGCCGCCTGCGCCGCAGTCTTATAGGCGGAAGTCAAGCCGTTTGCCCCGAGCTTTACGCCGCCGAAATACCTGACTACCGCGACGGTTACGCCGTAAAGGCCCCTGAGCTTCAGCACCTCCGCAACGGGCGCGCCGCCCGTCCCTTTGGGCTCTCCGTCGTCGGAAGCCTTAAATCCGTTTTCTTCGGGAACGGATACTACGGCGTAAACGACGTGCGTTGCTTCCTTATGCTCTTTTTTCAGCTCCGCCACCCTCTCGAGCCCCTCGGCAACCGACGCCGTAGGAAAAAGATAAGCGATAAAGCGCGAGCGTTTTTCTACGTATTCGGCAACGTTTTTCTCCGCCACCGTTAAAAAGCTCTTCACAGAGCCGTCAGGGTTTAACCCTTATATGGACTTTCTTGCCCTTGTGGAGAACGAACCCGTTGGCAAGCTCGCTGTCCGTAAGCGCCGCGTCCCAACCGCTGACCGCGCGGTTATCGATTTTTATTCCGCCACCGTCGATTAAGCGTCTCGCTTCGCCGTTCGACTTGGCAAGTCCTAAGGTAACAAGCAGCTCCACGACCTTGACGACACCTTCAGGAAGCTCCTTTTCTGGCATCTCCGAACCGCCGCCGAAGGCGCCTTTAGCCTGTGCCTCGGCAAGCTTTGCGTCCTCTTCGCCGTGAACGATTTTGACGACCTCGTAGGCAAGTCTCGCCTTCGCCGCATTTATTCTCTCGTCGGCGTGAGCGGTGAGCTCCCTGACCTCGTCCATCGGAACGAAGGTTAAAAGTCTCAGGCACTTCTCGACGTCGCGGTCGTCCACGTTGCGGAAATATTGATATAACTCGTAGGGAGTGGTCTTGTTTCTGTCCAGCCATACCGCGCCCTTTTGGGTTTTGCCCATCTTTTTGCCTTCCGACGTGGTGAGAAGCTCGAAGGTCATGGCGTACGCCGGTGCACCCTCCTTTCTGCGGATTAAGTCGGCGCCCGCAAGAATGTTCGACCACTGGTCGTCGCCGCCGCACTCCAATTGGCAGCCGAATTTCCTGTAAAGCATCAGAAAGTCGTACGCCTGCATGAGCATATAGTTGAACTCGAAGAAGGACAAGCCCTTTTCCATGCGCTGCTTGAAGCATTCGGCAGTCAGCATGCGGTTTACGGAAAAATGCACGCCGATTTCACGGAGGAAGTCGATATAGTTGAGGTTTAAAAGCCAGTCGGCGTTGTTGACCATTATCGCGGCGTTCTCGCCCTCGAAGCTGAAGAACTTGGACATCTGTTCCTTGAAACGCTCGCAGTTGGCTTTGACGGTTTCGGGCGTCATGAGCATGCGCATATCCGAACGACCCGAGGGGTCGCCGACCATTCCGGTGCCGCCGCCGACGAGAACTATCGGTCGGTGTCCCGCCCTCTGCATGTGCGCCATTGCCATGAGCTGAAGATAATGCCCTACGTGCAGACTGTCCGCAGTCGGGTCGAAACCTATGTAGAAGGTCA
>CAYXBO010000034.1:0-10740 GCA_964463195.1 uncultured Christensenellaceae bacterium
GGTGTAACCGCTCATTTCGATAAGCTCCATACGGTCCAGAAGCGGAGCGCTTATCGGCTCTAAGCTGTTTGCCGTCGTAATGAACAGAACCTGCGACAAATCGAACGGCAGTTCCAGATAATGGTCGCGGAAATTCTTGTTCTGCTCGGGGTCCAGAACCTCCAACAGCGCACTTGCGGGGTCGCCCTTGTAATCGGCCGCCATTTTGTCGATTTCGTCCATCAGAAACACGGGGTTGGAGGAACCCGCCTGATGAATTGAAGTTATAATTCTTCCGGGCATCGCTCCGACGTAGGTTTTTCTGTGCCCTCTTATTTCCGCTTCGTCGCGAATTCCGCCGAAGGACAGACGCACGTATTCCTTATTCATTGCGCGCGCGATGCTCATAGCAATTGAGGTTTTACCTACTCCGGGAGGTCCGTAAAGGCAGATAATCGGGCTTTTGCTAGTCGAAGAAAGCTTTCTTACGGCGAGAGCCTCGATTAGGCGTTCCTTAACCTTCTTAATTCCGTAATGGTCTTCGTCCAATACCTTACGGGCGTTCTCGAGACCGGTGTTGTCCTCGGTGCAGTAGTTCCAGGGAAGCTCCAGACAGAACTCGAGATAATTCTTCATTATCGCCGATTCGGGAGAATTGGAAGGCATACGCGCCAGCCTTTTGACGTCCTTTTTGAGCTTGTCCTTTATGTCGTCGGGGGCGTTCATTTTATCTATTTGCATTGCGAAGCTGTTGGTTTCGTCCTCTTCGCCGAGCTCCTCGTTAAACGCCTTTATCTGCTCGCGAACGTAATACTCGCGCTGGTTCTGGTCCATGGCGTTCTGCACCTTCTCGTTGACCCTCTCTTCCATCTTCTGTATTTCGAGAAGCATTTCGAGGTCGGCGCAGATAGTAAGCAAACGCTCCTCCGTGTCGGTGGAAAAATATATTTTCTCCTCGCTGCATTTGATGCGCGCGGCAATTCTGTTTACGTTTTCGTTCAAATCGGAGGTGAGCTCCACCGGAGGCGAGCTTATCAGATTTTCGTATTCGTTATTCTCCGCAATGAGCTTTTCTCCGAGCGCAAGTACAGACGGGTCGCTCGCGTCGGAATAGGAAACGGGACGGACGTTATACGCCGTATACATTCTTACTCCGTCCATTCTCTCTATAAAGGAATACTCTACGAGACCGACGGTTTCGACAAGAACCTGCGCGAAGCTCTGCGACGGAGCGAGCACCTGAACGATTTTCACTTCGGTGCCAATCCTCGGAGAGTCCGGAACGTCGGGCGCGAAAACCATAGTTTCGTTTTTTTCCGCGCTCTTCTTTATGTATGCAACGACGTCCTCATCCTCGATGTATATTGCGTCGGTGAATGAGGAAAAAATAAATTTTTCTATCTTTATAAGTGTGAGATTTCTATTCATACTACCTCTTTGGTGCAGTCGGAATTACACTACACTCGCTTTGTCAGCCTCTCTTTCGATAAGAGGTTCTGTTCCTTTTTCAATGCAATCGGCGGTGACCGTTATCTTTTTTATCGTGTGGTCTGACGGTGCCTCGTACATGGTTTTGATAACCGTCTGTTCCACTATAGTGCGGAGCCCGCGCGCGCCCGTTTTCAGCTTGAGCGCCTTTTTGGCGATAGCGGAAAGAGCTTCCTTATCAATAGAAAACTCCACGCCGTCCATTTTAAACAGCGCTTCAAACTGTTTGACGACGCTGTTTTTCGGTTCGGTAAGAATGCGAACCAACGCCTCTTCGTCCAAAGCGTCTAGGGTTGCTACTACCGGCAGACGACCGACGAACTCGGGAATAAGACCGTATTTTATAAGGTCGTCCGGCTGTAAATCCTTAATATTCTCTTTATAACTCTTTTCCTTGTCCTTAACTCCGTGACCGAAGCCTACAGAATTGGTGTCGAGGCGCTCCTCGACCACCTTTTCCAAGCCTACGAACGCGCCGCCGCAAATAAAAAGAATGTTTGTGGTATCGATTTGTATGCATTCCTGTTGCGGGTGCTTTCTGCCGCCCGTAGGAGGCACGCTCGCTATAGTCGATTCGATAATCTTTAAAAGCGCCTGCTGCACGCCCTCGCCCGACACGTCGCGGGTAATGGACATATTCTCTCCCTTTTTGCAGATTTTATCGATTTCGTCTATATAGATGATGCCCTTCTGAGCTTCCGCTACGTTTCCGTTTGCGGCTTTTATAAGCTTTAAAAGAACGTTCTCTACGTCCTCGCCGACGTAGCCAGCTTCGGTAAGCGTAGTAGCGTCCGCAACCGCAAACGGAACGTCCAGAATATCCGCAAGCGTTCTTGCAAGGAGGGTTTTGCCGCTGCCGGTCGGTCCGAGAAGCAGAATGTTCGACTTGTCGAGAACCACGTCGGTCATGCCCTTTTCTTTGGCTTTTATTCTCTTGCGGTGGTTATAAACGGCAACAGCCAGCACTTTTTTTGCCGCGTCCTGCCCGACGACGTATTCGTCGAGCTTCGCCTTGATATCCTCGGGCGTTAAATCACGGACTTCGACGGGAGCTTCAGGTGAAATATCCTCCGCTTCCTGCGCTTCGGCTTCCTCTCGCGCCATTATCTCGGCGGAATCAATGAGAGCCTCGATTTCTTCGGAAAATATCTTTCCGGCAGCAGACAAAATGCAGTCGGAACAGATATGCGTTCCGTCTTGTCCCGGAACGAGAGCCGCAACTTCGCTTTCCTTTCTTCCGCAAAATGAACAGCGTCTTTCCTTTTTATCTTCGCTCATATTTACCTCTTATAATAGATTTTGTCAATGATACCGTAGCTGAGAGCCTCTTCTGCGGACATGATGTTGTCACGGTCGGTATCCCTTTCAACCTCTTCCACACTCTTTCCGGTGAACTCCGCCATGAGCCCGTTGAGCTTATCCTTGGTCTTTTTGAGGTTATCGGCGCGAATGAACACGTCCGACGCCTGCATGGTCCCGCTCATATTCATAAGCGGCTGGTGAATGAGGATTTCGCTGTTCGGAAGAGAATAACGTTTCCCCTTTGCTCCTCCCGCAAGAAGGAATGCGCCCATAGACGCCGCAAGCCCCACGCATATCGTGCATACGTCGCTTTTGATGTAGTTCATCGTATCGTAAATCGCCAGACCGTCTACTACAGAGCCGCCGGGGCTGTTGATGTAGAACGCAATCTCTTTATCGGGGTCTTTACTGTCGAGATACAGTAACTGAGCGATAATAAGGTTTGCCGAAGTGGCGGAAACTTCACCGTTTAAGAATACGATTCTGTCCTCGAGAAGTCTTGAGTATATATCCATGGAACGCTGTCCCTGGGGAGTATTTTCTATAACGTTTGGCGCATAAATCATATCGTTTGTAATGCTGAACATTTCTTTCGCCTCCTTCGGCACTATCAGGTTAAATTGTTATTCGGCTGCTTTCGGCGCCGCTTTCTTTTTTGCGGCGGGTTTCTTTGCGGGCTTTTCCGCGTCGCCGGACTTTTCGGTCTTTTCGGCTTTCTCGGTTTTTTCCGCTTTCTCGGCTTTCTTCTTTGCCGCAAACTTGTTGTTTGCACGCAGGAACGCCATCATCTTATCGGACTTAATTTCGTTCTCGATAAAGGGAATTACGCGGTCTCCGACTATCTTTTTGTACTCTTCTACGGTTTTACCGACTTCCGCCGCAATCTCCGCAAACTTCTTGTCGATATCCTCTTCGGTCGCCGCAAAGCCTTCTTTTTGGATTATCGCTTCCATAACGAGGCGGGCTTTAGCCTGAACCTTTGCCGCTTCCTTCCTCTCTTCGCGAAGCGCCTGTTCTGTCGTATTGACGATTTTCAGGTAATCCGCAAATTTCATACCGGTCTGCTGTTCGACGCGGTAAGTGAGGTCCTCTATCATTTTATCCGTTTCTTCGCGAATCATAACGTCCGGAATGTCGATGTTTGTCCCATTTACGATTTCGGTAATAAGAGCGTCGTTTTCCGCGGCTTCGGCACGGGCCTTGGCGTTCTTTTCGAGATTTTCTTTAATCTCCTTTTTGTATTCCGCAACGGTATCCTTCTCGCTCACGTCCTTTACGAACTCGTCGTCGAAGGCGGGAACCTCGTCGTAGGCAATGCTATGGAGCTTAATATGGAAAACGGCTTCCTTTCCGGCGAGATTTTCCGCAGCATAATCCTTCGGGAAGGTTACGGTGATATCCTTCTCTTCCCCGACCTTCATTCCTGCAACCTGCTCCTCAAAACCGGGAATAAAACTTCCGCTGCCGAGCTTCAAGTCGAATTTTTCCGCGGTGCCGCCGTCGAATTTCTTGCCGTCGACGGAGCCCGAGAAATCGATATTTACGTCGTCGCCGGCTTTTGCGGCGCGGTCGTCGACCTCGACTCTTCTCGAATGACGCTTAAGCTCTTTCTCAATTGCGTCCTCGACGTCCTTATCGGTCACCTTCCATTCGGATTTTTCAACGGTAAGCCCCGTATATTTGCCGAGCTCAAACTCGGGCTTTACGGTAGCCGTTACGACGAATTTCAATCCGTCCTCGCTCATCTCTCTTATGTCGAGAAGAGGATTGTCGATAAGCTCGAGATTACCCTCTTTCTGAACCGCTTCCTGCCAATATTTCTGTACGGCTAAATCCGCCGCATCTTCAAAGAAAACGGCTCTGCCGTACATTCTTTCGAGAACGCTCATAGGAACGTGTCCCTTTCTGAAACCCTGAATCTGATACTGACCTTTGGTTTTGGCATAGGCGTCTTTTATAAAGCCGTCCCATTCTTCTTTGTTGACGTCGAAACGAAATTCCACAGAACTCGCAGACAGTCTTTGTACCGAATACTCCATGTTGTAACCTCCGTATTTATGGAAATATAATTTAAGTTATACTATATTAACATAATAGAATGCGACTTGGCAAATATTTATTGTGCAATTATCCGATAAATGATATAATTCCCGTATGGCGCAGGACCTCGTTACACTAACCGCTCTCGCTTCGGAACTGAACGACGACTTAAGGGGAGCAAGAATATCCAAGATATATCAGCCGTCAGATGACGAGCTTTTGTTCCGTGTAAGGGGAAAAAGCGAAAAAACCTTACTGGTTTCTGCCAACCCTAACCTTTCGAGAGTGCATTTCACAACCGAAAAATTCGAGAATCCCCAATCGTCGCCGGCTTTCTGTATGCTTCTGAGAAAATATCTAACGGGAGCAATAATCGATAACGTTGCGCTCTTTAACGCCGACAGAATTTTACTCTTCCGCATGATAAACACATCGGAGATGAAGGATAAAACTACTTATTTCATGTTGTTCGAGAGTTTCGGAAGATACGCCAACCTCATTCTTTTAAAGGAAGATATGACAATCGTTGACGCGCTGAAAAGAATTTACCCCGACGTTTCGGAAAGAACGATTCTTCCTGGGGTAAGATACCCTCTCCAGCCGCACAACAGAATAAGACTTGACGACGAAAAGTCCCTTAGTGAGTTCTTCGGAAAACCGTCCGGAGAGGAGCTCACTAAATCTTTAAGCGGAGTAAACAAGCTTACTGCCGCTGAAATAGAAAACAGCCCTGAAAGGCTTAAAACTCTGAACGGACTTCTGACCGTTTACGGCACGGAAAAATACCGCCCCTCACTATATCTTAAATACAATGCAAACGGCATTTTGCCCTGCGGTTACGAAAGCCTCGGAGCGCCGGATTTCACCTTTGAAAAGCTGTCCGATTGCTTCGATTTTTATTACAGAAAACAAGCCGCAGAGGATAAAAAACGGCGCGAAACCAAAGAGCTCACCGCAACGATAAAGCGGCTTAAAGAAAAAACTTTAAGTAAAATTGAAGAATGTAAGAAAATAGTGGAAAACAGCGAAATAATTGAAAAATACAGACTGTTTGGTGAGCTCATTCTGGCAAATATGCATGCGGTTACAGCTGAGAAAAGTATTATCAAATGCTACAATTATTATAATAATTGCGAAATTGAGATACCTATTGACCCAACCAAAGACCTCAAGAAAAACAGCGAGGCGTATTTCAAAAAATACAAGAAGGCAAAGCACGCGAAAGAGGTCGCCGAAGGTCTTCTTTCCGACAGTCAAAGCACCCTTTTGTATCTTGCCGATTTGGAGGCTTCCGTTGCCGTTTCGGACAATGAAAAGGAATACTCGGAGATACTCGACGAGCTATACGTTTTAAGCGGAAGAAACAGAAAAAAGCAGCCCCCGAAAAAGAAAAAGGAAACGCCCTCTTCTCCCATTAAGGAAAGCTTCGGAGGCTTTACTGTTTACGTCGGAAAGAACAGCCGACAAAACGACGAGCTGACCTTTAAGACTGCCAGAGCAAACGATATCTGGCTTCACGTCAAAAACTACCACGGCAGTCACGTCATCATTATAACTGAAGGAAAAAGCGTGCCTCGGGACGTGCTGTTATATGCCGCAGAACGGGCGGTTCTATATTCCGAGGTAAAGAATTCCGATAAGGTGGAAGTTGATTACACCGAACGCCGCAACGTCAGACGGCAAGGCAAATTCCCCGGAATGGTAAATTACACCGATTACAAAACAATCGTCGTGGATAAGAAGTAAAACAATCGGGTTGTAATTACATACAGGCAAATTAAATATCGGGAGTAACAAATGAGTAAAATTGTCATTTTGGTCGGAAGTATGCGTAAAGACGGAAACACCGCTCTGCTTTCACAGTCATTTGCGAAAGGTGCAAGTAAAAATAATCTTGTGGAGATAGTGTCGGTCTCGGATTACAGAGTAAATCCTTGTATCGGCTGTAATTCTTGCTTTAGAAGAGAGAATGGCATGTGTTTCCAAAATGACGATATGACGAAAATTTACGACAAACTGAAAGACACCGACATTTTAGTGATAGCTTCTCCGGTGTATTTCTACGGTATAAGCGCGCAATTAAAAGCAATCGTCGACAGACTCCACACTCCTATGAGAAATGAGTTCCATATTAAAAAGCTTGCCCTGCTGTCGGTAGGTGCGGCAACCCTTCCCGAGCTGTTTGACTCCATAAAACTCCAGTATCAGCTGATACTTAATTACTTCAGTTTAAAAAGCGCCGGAACGGTTCTCGTGCGAGGGGTTAAGGAAAAAGGCGACATAGAAAAAACCGGAGCATTGCAGGAAGCTTATAATTTAGGATTGTCGATAGATTGACAAAAACAACAGTTTATTGAAATATGATGCTTAGCATTAAATTTATTTATTTTCGAGTTTTTTAAGAACCGCTTCAAAATGCTCCGGAAGCGGAGCGTTAAAAGTCATAGTTTCGCCTGTTGTCGGATGGGTAAGAGTTAATTCGTAGGCGTGTAAAAGCTGCCCTTTCAATTTGAATTTATTACTCCCACCGTATAATTCGTCTCCGGTTATCGGGTGGGAAATATGCTTCATATGGGCGCGGATTTGGTGCGTTCTGCCCGTTTCGAGCTGTAAATTCAGAAGCGTGTAGTCTCCGAAGCGTTCGGTTACCTTATAATGGGTTACGGCATAACGCCCTCCGACAGCGACAGCCATGCGTAAACGGTTGTTTTTATCGCGTGAAAGCGGTGCGTTGACCGTCCCTTCTTCCTCTTTGATATTCCGGTCCACCAACGCAATATAACGTCTGCAAGCCGTTTTTTCGGCTATTTGTGCAGAAAGAGAAACATGCGCTTTATCGTTTTTGGCAACGACCAGAAGCCCCGACGTGTTCTTGTCTATACGGTGAACTATCCCCGGACGCAAAACGCCGTTAATACCTGACAAATCGCTTATATGATACATTAAAGCGTTGACGAGCGTGTGGTTTGGTTGAGTTTCGGAGGGATGAACGGTAAGCCCCTGAGGCTTATTTACGACCAAAATATCCGCATCCTGATAAACTATATCTATGGGAATATTTTCAGGTTCGGCGGAAACCGTAACGGGAGCCGGAAGCCTGACCGTCACTTCTTCGCCGTCCTTAAGCTTATAAGCGGGTTTTGAAACTACGGAATCAGCTACGGTTACGTTACCCTCTTTGATAAGCTTCTGAGCCGCGCTCCGCGTTACCGTCAAATCAAAGAATTCGGCAACGGCTTTATCTAAACGGCAATCCTCGCCGTCGTATATAAAATTGTGCTCAGTCATCTGATTTCACTTCGTCCTCGGGTTGTACGGACTGCTCTTCGCTCCTCTCGGCTTCAGCCTCTTTATGGGCGGTATCTTCTGAATTTACCGCATTTTCTCCGGTATTTTCAGACGTGTTTTCGGCGATGTTTTCAGTAGCGCTTTCGGCGGCGATTTTCGCGTCGCTCAATTTTTTCATATCCGCCGAATAACCGAATATCAAATAAATTACGATAAGCACCACTCCGACTGTCAGCGCGTTGTCGGCGATATTGAAAACCCCGAAGAATTTCATGAAAGGCAAATGGATGAAATCTCTGACGTAACCTAAAAACAGACGGTCTATCATGTTGCCGAGCGCCCCGCCGAGAATGAACGCCAAAGACGTTGCAAGGAGCGGGTTCTTGAGTCTTACGCTCATGACAGTTACGACCGCAATGGCAACGGAAGCAATAAGGGATACGATGCCTAAAGCCAACACCGAGCCCTCGAATAAGCCGAAGGACGCTCCCGTATTTTGCGCTGCGGTAAATTCCAGCACGCCCTTTATTGCAACCGTCGTCGAGCCGCTTTCGGCGTGCGCGCCGTATACGAAATGTTTGGTTATGAGGTCGATTGCCAAAATTACGGCAACTCCGATAAACTGCAAACCTAATATCAAAGCGTATTTTTTCGTTTGTTCTTTATCTTTCATTCTTCTTCCTTTATTCCGCAAGGCTCACCACTATTCTGACGCCCTTAGGGGTCATCAGGTAGGTTGCGTCCTCTATTCTCGAAACCTCTCCACAAAAAGCATACACTGCGCCGCTCAAAAAGTCCAGCATTCTCTGCGCCGTTTCGGCTGTATTTGAGGAAAAGTCCACTATTATCCCGTCCGACGAACGCATTTTATCGATAAGGCGTTCTATATCCGAAAAATCGCGCGGACGCGCGATTTCTATGTTGCGCGACTTTCCACCGACCATCAGTTTGAGCCGCTTCTTCTCTAAAAATTTGTCGTAGTTGTTGGTTTTCTTACTTTTTTTCTTCGTCTTCTTCGGAACAGTTCCGCCTTCTTCGCCGCGTAAATAGTCCTTAAATCCCAACCGCCGTTCTCTCCCCGAAAAGCGCGCGACCGACGCGCACTATGTTCACGCCGTGCTTGACAGCCGTTTCGTAATCGCCGCTCATTCCGCCCGAATAATAGTCGATATTCGGCATTTTCTTTTTCAAATCCTCAAAAACTCCGAAGCATTCCTCGAAAAGTCCTCCGAGATATTCCTTATCGGGGCTTTGGGGCATAACCGCCATAATCCCTCTTAAACGCACGTTTTCGAGGGTGGAAATATACTCCGCAAGCGCCATAACGTTCTCTGTAAATACTCCGCCCTTGTCTTCCTCTCGACCTGCGTTGATTTCAATGAGAACGTCCTGAACGATACCCTTTTTTCTCGCCTCTTTGTCTATAACTTCGGCAAGGGGCGCTCTGTCAACCGACTGTATCAGGCGGACCTTGCCAATAAGATACTTGACTTTATTGGTCTGAAGCCGTCCGATAAAGTCCCAGGTGAGCTCGGGGTCGTATTTATCGAGCAGCTCCTGCACTCTGTTCTCTCCGAAAACCGAAACCCCCAAACGGTGCGCCTCGCGTACCGTTCCGATATCTCTCGTTTTCGATGCGGCGACAAGCTCGACACCTTCGCCTATACTGTTTTTGATATGCGCTATACGCGTTGCGAGTTCGTTATTATCCATATTTATATTATAACTCGCCAATCCTCTTTTTTCAATCGTCTGATACTAATCTTCGTATTCTTCTTCGTCAAGTCCTATTCTGTTGACGGAAATTTCGTACGCAGTGCGCGTTTCAAATACTCCTTCCGAAACTTGCTTCTGATACTCTCTGCTCTGTATACGACCTGTCAATGCGATTTTGTCGCCGGTTGTGAGATTTTTCGCAAAGCGGGCGTTTCTACCCCAGGCAATACAGGGTATGTAATCCGATTTGTTGTAAGCGCGGTTGACGGCAACCAAAAGGTCGCATATTTCTCTCTTGAACGGCGTAGTTCTGTAGACGGGTTCTTTGCAAAGAAAGCCGTAAAGCTCTATTTGGTTAGGGTTGATTTCCGCATCGTAATCCAGTATTTCTCTGACGAAAACCGTAAGCATCAGCTTGGAACGGTTATCTATCAGCTTATTGTAGCTGCGGAACTGTCCGTAAATCGTTACGTAGTCCCCGACTGCAAGACCGACGTCCTCTATCAAGCGGTCGCTCAAGGTAATCGGTATGATATCCGACTGCTCGGAAAGCCGTTTTACCTCAATAAAGCTTTCGTAAAATCCTTCTGAATATACCCTGTGTGAGTAAACCGGTTCGGCAACTATTTTGCCCGACAGCGTTACGATGTTGTTCTGCATTAGTTCTTGTGTCATTGTTTTGTACTCCTATTTTATTTGTCTACCGTTGTTGTCAACGGAATAGTTCTCCTTATATACGAGTTCATCCATTCTCACGGGCGTAAGCCCTTTTTCCTTAAGTCCCTCGAGAATTATCGGCAGTCCTTCGAGAATGTGGTCGCTGTTGTTGTGCATAAGAACGATTGAGCCTGCCTGTACCTTGGAAAGAACGCGGGAAGCAAGCTCCTGTCCCGATATTCCCTTCCAGTCCAGACTGTCTACGTCCCA
>CAYXBO010000035.1:0-10539 GCA_964463195.1 uncultured Christensenellaceae bacterium
TCGCCAGGCAGATACTGAAAATTCACCAGTACGTTATAATGTGCGCGCCGACGGTCAGTCAGTACGCGGGTGTGGTTTCCATGAAAAACGGCGAGGAAACCGGCTACGCGGACACCGTCCAAATGCGCGTGGAATACGATGCCCGCAGAAGATATATAATCGACTCCTTAAACCGTATCGGGCTGCACTGCTTCGAGGCGGAAGGCGCGTTTTACGCATTTCCGTCGGTTGCGAGCTTAGGCATGACGGGTGAGGAGTTTGCGGACAGATTGCTTGAAGAAGAAAAGGTAGCGGTCGTTCCCGGCAACGCTTTCGGCGAGTCGGGCAAGTACCACGTCAGAATAAGCTACGCCTATTCCCTCGACGCTCTCAAAAAGGCAATGGAGAGAATAGAGCGTTTCGTGAAAAAGATTAGGGCGGAGAAGAGTGGGAAATAATTTGAATTAGCGTCGCCTGTGCGTGAGCAGTGGCGGCGGTTTTCGGAGGGTTTCCTATGAAAAACGGATACAAAGTGATAGATATGCACGCGCATATTTATCCGGACAAAATTGCAAGAAAAGCTATTGAGAGTATAGGTGAGTTTTATCATCTTCCGATGCACGACTCGCACGGCACCGCCGACGGTCTGATTGAGTCGGGTGCGGAAATAGGCGTCAGCCGTTTTCTCGTTCATTCCACGGCAACAACCGCCGCTCAGGTCTCCCACATCAACGATTACATTAAAAGAGAAACCGATATGCATCCGGAGTTTATCGGGTTTGCAACGCTTCATCCCGACCTGACGGAAGAGGAAGTTGAGGCTGAGGTGGAGCGCGTAATTTCCATGGGACTTAGAGGAATAAAGCTTCATCCCGATTTTCAGAAGTTCTTTATAGACGAGGAAAAGGCCGAGAAAATTTATCGCGTTTGCCGCGGAAAACTGCCGATTTTGTTCCACGCAGGAGACTCCCGCTACGAGTATTCCAGACCGGAAAGGCTTGCCGCAATTGCCAAGAAGTATCCGGAGCTTATCTGTATCGCCGCGCATTTCGGCGGATACGAACGCTGGAACGAAACCGATTGCTATAAAGGGCTCGGAAACGTGTGGTTCGATACCAGCTCCTCGCTTTTCAAGCTGTCCAAAGAGGACGCCGGAAAGATTATCGCAAAGCTCGGCGCGGAAAAATTTATGTTCGGCTCTGATTATCCCATGTGGCGTCACGGCGAGGAGATGGAACGTTTTCTCGCATTGGACTTAGGCTCCGCGACGAACGAAAAGATACTTCACGGGAACGCAGAAGAGTTTTTGAAAATATGAGTTAATTGTACTTTTTTCTGCGAAGAAAAAAGTACCAAAAAAGACGGTGTAACGCCGCGAGTTCGCAACTTTGTTGCTTGACCTCGCGGCTTTCGTCTTTATTTTGGTTCTTTCGTCATTGCGGTGCGACGAAGCGCCCGCCGGAGGCACCGTCATTGCGCGGAGCGTAGAGACAAAGGACGGACTTAAATGAAATATCCACAACCAATCGCGGAGCGATTGATTTCACCACGGCGTTAGCCGTGATTTCACCAAGCCGCAAGGCTTGATTTCACCGCACGCTTGCGTGCGATTTCACCGCCACAACGTGGCAATTTGCGGTTGCATTATTCTTTAAGTTATATTATAATATTACTCGTTACGTGCGTGCGCGCATATTGACGGGATTTATGGAAAAGATAGAAAACAGGTTCAAATTAAAATACGCGCTGTCGAAATTCTTCACGCCTCCGAGGATTATTATTTTCGGATTTCTGCTTATCATTCTGATAGGCACGGCTTTTCTCGCTCTTCCGTTTTCCTCTAAGAACGGGGAAACGGTGGGTTTTATGCCGGCGTTTTTTACTTCCGTTTCCGCAGTTTGCGTGACCGGACTGTCAATCGTCGACCTTACCACGACCTTTAATCCGTTCGGTCACGTTATAATTCTTTTGCTCGTGCAGGTCGGCGGATTGGGCTTCATGATAATATCCTCGTCGATTTATCTCATGCTCGGCAGAAAAATTTCCTTAAAAAACAAAATTCATCTGATAGACGAAACCGCCGAATACGATATGACGGATTTGAGAACTCTTGTGTCGAAAATAGTAATTATGACGCTGATAGTCGAAGGGCTTGGTATTATATTGCTGTCGATTGCGTTCGCGAAGTATTTTCCGGCGGGAGTTTCGGTGTGGTACGGGATTTTCCATTCCGTCATGGCTTTTTGTAACGCCGGTTTCGATATTATTCCGAGCAGCGAGAGTTACATGCCGTTTTATTCCGACCCGTTCTTTTTGCTGGTGAATGCGGTTCTCATAATTCTGGGCGGAATAGGTTTTATCGCCATAAACGATATCTGGAAGAACAAACGCCTGAGAAAATGCCGTTTGCAGACCAAGGTCGTATTCGGAGTTACGGCGATTATTATCGTCTTAAGCACCGTTCTTTATTGGCTCTTTGAGCACAACAATCCGCAGACCTTGGGCGGAATGAATGCGGCGGACGGAGTTCTCAACGCCTTCTTCCACGCCGTGAGCTCCAGAACGGCAGGATTTAACGCTTTCAGCGCAAGAGATTTGTCTCAGAGCTCCGTTGCGTTAAATATCGTTCTCATGTTCATCGGCGCAAGCCCGGGAAGCACCGGCGGCGGTATTAAAACGACGACTGTGTTCATTCTCGTTGCCGTCATCGTTTCCACTGTAAGACAGAAAAAACAGATAGTCGTAGGTAAAAGGCAGATAGGAAAGGTTTCCATTTCCAAAGCCGCTTCCGTAATTATGCTTGCGTTGACGGTTATGGTCATATCCCTGCTTTTGTTGACTATATCCGACGGCGGGAACTTTACCAATCAGCAACTGCTCTTTGAACAGGTCAGCGCGTATTCGACGTGCGGTCTGTCTATCGGAGTAACTCCGGGTCTCTCGGTATGGGGACAGTTGATAATTATATTAAATATGTATCTCGGGCGTATCGGAGTGCTTACCTTTTTCCTTGCGTTCAGCGATAAGGAGAGGAAAGCTGACGCTACGGCAATCAAGTATCCCGAAGCAAATATCAGCATATAGGTGAGGTTATTATGTTAAAGAAAATCAAGGGCGTTACCCAAAAACAGTTTGCCGTTTTAGGTCTCGGGCGTTTCGGGTCCGAAATGGTCAAGGCACTTTCCGCAATCGGCTGCGAGGTCCTTGCGGTGGACGTCAGCGAGGAGAGAACGGCTGAGGTGGCGGATATCGCAACCTATACCGTCGCCGCGGACGCGTCTGAGGAAAACACCTTAAAAACTCTGGGGATTGCGGCGTTCGACGTAGTTATCATTGCGATAGGTGAGAACATGCAGGCTTCCATCATCACGGCTATGACCTGTAAGGAAATGGGAGTCAAGACGATAGTCGCCAAGGCGTTCAACGCAAAGCACGCCAAGGTTTTGGAGAAAATAGGCGTCGACAGAATAATCGTTCCCGAGCGGGACAGCGCCGTCAGAACCGCAACTCTTATAAACAATCCCAAAGTAAACGATATTATCGAGCTCAACGCCGGCTACTGTATCGCCGAAATCGAACTGCCTGTTGCTTGGAAGGACAAGTCGCTTGTAGAGCTGAACGTTCGCGTCAAACACAAGATAAACGTTCTGATGGTCACGAACGGCGACGACGAGGAGCCTATTTCTCCCGATATATCAACGGTTTTCCGTGAAGGGCAGAGGGTGCTTATCGGCGGGCTCACCGCAGACGTCAAAAAATTCATCAACAGATAAATCACTATAAAGAACAACGGTAAAAAGGATGCAAAGAACTATGGTTAAAATCGGCTTCGACAACGACAAATATCTCAAAATGCAATCCGAAAGGATTAAAGAACGTATTGCCGAGTTCGGCGGCAAGCTCTATCTCGAGTTCGGCGGCAAGCTCTTCGACGACTATCACGCGTCGAGGGTGCTTCCGGGATTTCTTCCGGACAGCAAAATCAAAATGCTGCTGGAACTGAAGGACCAGGCGGAAATCGTCATTGCGATAAACAGCAACGACATCGAAAAGAACAAGCTCCGCGCCGACTTAGGCATAACCTACGACGCGGACGTTTTAAGACTTATAGACGTGTTCAGAAGCAAGGGGCTTTACGTCGGAAGCGTGGTTCTCTCGCAGTTCTCCGAATCCTTTACCGCCGCAAAAGCCTTTGAAACCAAGCTCGAAAAGCTGGGCATCAGATGCTACCGCCACTATAAAATTGCGGGTTACCCCGGCAACGTAAATCTCATAGTTTCCGACGAGGGCTACGGCAAAAACCCCTATATCGAGACCTCGAGACCGCTCATAGTCGTTACAGCTCCGGGACCGGGAAGCGGCAAAATGGCGACCTGTCTTTCTCAGCTCTACCACGAGTATAAGAGGGGAAACAAGGCGGGATACGCGAAGTTCGAGACCTTCCCCATATGGAACATAGAGCTGAACCACCCCGTAAACGTCGCCTACGAGGCTGCGACCGCGGACCTGAACGACGTAAATATGATAGACCCGTGGCACCTTGCGGCTTACGGAGAATCCGCCGTAAACTACAACAGAGACGTGGAGATTTTCCCCGTTCTCAACAACATTTTTGAAAAGCTTGCGGGGCATTCCATGTATAAATCTCCGACGGATATGGGCGTTAACATGGCGGGCTACTGTATAGTCGACGACGAGGCTTGCCGAGAAGCCTCGAAACAGGAGGTTATACGCCGCTACTTCGCCGCAAAAGTCGCCGAACGCCGCGGTCTTTCAGAAGGAAACGATTCGGTTAAAATAGAGATTTTAATGAATAATTTGGGCATAACCGTGGACGACAGACGGGTCGTTCCCGCCGCCAAAAACCGCGCCGCGGAAACGGGAACGCCGTGCGCGGCAATCGAGCTTCCCGACGGAACGATAGTCACCGGCTCGACCTCCGATTTGCTGGGCTGCTCGGCGGCAATGCTTTTAAACGCTTTGAAGGTGCTTGCGGGAGTGCCTAAGGACGTCGACCTAATCTCACCGGTGATTATCGAGCCCATTCAGTCCTTGAAGGTCGAAAGGCTGGGAAACAGCAACCCGAGGCTGCACACCGACGAGGTTCTTATAGCGCTGTCAATAAGCGCAGTCACCAGCACAATTGCCAAAAAGGCGCTCAACAAGCTTCCGCTTTTAAAGGGAACGGACGTGCATTCCACGGTAATTCTTTCACCCGTCGACGAGAAGGTCTTCCGCCGTCTCGGCGTAAATCAGACGGCAGAACCGAATTATTCCACCAAAAAGTTATATCAACCTTAAGGATAGTTTCATGGAGGGTGTGTTATGAAAAAGACAAATTTCAAAGGGAAGACCGTGGCGATAACGCTCGCCGTGATAATGCTTATACTCGCGTTGTTTTTACTGAGCGCTGTGATAGGCGGATACGTGGCGGCGGAACAGAACGCAAAAGCCACGCTTACAGTGAACGACTTTGAGGCGGAGAGCATCGCAAGGGCTGCTGCGACCTTCGGCTTACGCGAGTATTCCCTGAAGAAGCTGGAGAAAAAAGTTCGCTGGGAGAGCTCCGGCTTCCGTCCCGACAACGCCTATTACATGTACGAAGTCGAATTGGTTGATAAAAGAAACGGCGAAGACGTAGACGTTTATATCGACGGAAGGACCGGCTTGATAGTCGGAATAGACAAATAATTTTCAAAACCGTTTTTGCGATTGGGGGACCGATTGGCGGTTTTAGGGATATTAAAATCCGCTTTTCTTGCGGATTTGCGGCGGCGCGCACGTTAAATAAGCATTAAAATAAAACCGGCAAATAGAAACTTTGTTTCATATTTCATTTTGTTGGCAAAATCATTTGAAATTAAAAATTCTATATATTAGAATATGATAAATACCTGAGCATATATTGCATAATTATGGAGTTAAAGCTGTGATAAGAAAATTGCTGAGATACGTAAAACAATATACTTTACTGTCTCTGCTCGCCCCGTTTTTCGTGGCGATAGAGGTGGTACTGGAAGTATTCATACCGTTCACTATGGCGAAGATTATCGACGTCGGAGTGCTGGAGCTCGGCGGCGACGTAAACTACATTCTCACCCAGGGCGGCATAATGATACTGCTTACCTTGTGTTCTCTTCTTTGCGGAGCCATGGCGGGTATCTGCGCGGCGCGTGCCGGAGTGGGATTTACCAAAAACCTGCGCGGCGCGGTTTTCGGGAACGTGCAGAACTTTTCCTTTGCTAACATCGATAAGTTCTCGACGGCGTCTTTAATTACCCGTCAGACCACGGATATGACCAACGTGCAGAACGCCTATATGATGAGCCTCAGAATGCTCGTCCGCGGTCCTCTTATGCTTGTTGGCGCAACCGTTATGGCGGCAAGCATCAATCCGACCTTATCTATTGTATTTGCGGTAGCAATTCCGGTCATAGCCGTTCTCATGGTGATAGTCGGCAGACTCAGTTTTCCGCGGTTTAAGAAAATGTTCCAGAAGTACGACGATATGAACGCTTCCGTTCAGGAGAACCTCATAGGCATAAGAGTCGTCAAAGCCTTCGTCCGCGAGGATTACGAAATAGACAAATACAAAAGGGCTTCCGACGGCTTGCGCGCCGCGCAGTTCAAGGCGGAGTTTCTTTTGGTGCTCGGACAACCCATGCTGTCCTTTATTATATTCGGTTGCACCGTCGCAGTTATCGCAATCGGCGGCGTTATGTCCGTCAACGGAACCATGGGCGTCGGTGAGCTGTCAAGCTTTATAAGCTACGTAACTCAGGCGCTAATGTCCATGCTCATGCTCATGATGGTTTTCATGATGATGGTAATTTCCAAAGAGTCGGCGGAACGTATCGTTGAGGTTCTCGACGAAAAGCCGACGGTTTCGGACGAGAACGCAGACCCGGAGCTTAGAGTTCAGGACGGTTCTATTGCCTTTGAAAACGTGAATTTCGGCTATAAGAGCAAGGACGTGCTGGCGCTCGCGGATATCGATTTCACAATCGAAGCGGGACAGACCGTGGGCGTTATCGGCGGCACGGGCTCCTCGAAATCCACTCTCGTTCAGCTCATACCCCGTCTTTACGACGTAACCGACGGCTCCGTCAAGGTCGGCGGGCACGACGTAAGGGAATACAAAATAAAAGAGCTGAGAGAGTCGGTTGCAATGGTTCTTCAGAAAAACGTTCTGTTTTCCGGCACGATAAAGGAAAACCTCAAATGGGGTAATCCGGAGGCAACCGACGAAGAAATCGAGGAGGCGGCGAAATCCGCTGCCGCGCACGACTTCATAACCTCTTTCCCGAAGGGCTACGAAACCGACCTGGGGCAGGGCGGCGTAAACGTGTCCGGCGGGCAGAAACAGCGCCTCTGCATTGCCAGAGCGCTGCTTAAAAAGCCCAAAATAATGATATTGGACGACAGCACCTCGGCTGTCGATACCGCGACGGATAAGAAGATAAGGGACGCGCTCGCAAACCTTAAAGATATGACGGTTATAATAATCGCGCAGAGAATTGCTTCGGTAATGAACGCCGATAAAATAATCGTTATGGACGACGGACGGGTTAACGCAATCGGAACTCACGAGGAGCTCATGGAGACCAACGCAATCTACAGAGAAGTGTACGAATCTCAGCAGAGGGGGACGGAAGAATGAAAAGAATGACGGCCGCACCCAACGTAAAAGTCAACGCAGGTAAGACCTTTAAAAGGATATTCGGTTATCTCGAAAGATATAAAGTCGCGCTCGTATTCGTGGCAATATGCATCGTGCTGTCGGCGGTAGGAACGGCTTTTGCAACCTACCTCCTCGCCGGAACGGTCAACGAAATAGTAGCGCAATTCGGTAACGCACAGCTAGGCTTGCCCGTCGATTATTCGAGGTTTGCCATGTATGTCGGAGCGATTGCCGCGTCTTACATCGTTTCGTCGCTCAGCTCCTTCGTATATCAGAGGCTTATGCTCGGGATTTCCACGCGAACGCTTAAAGCCGTCCGCGACGATATGTTCGAGAAAATGGAAAAGCTGCCTTTAAGATACTTCGATACCAGAACGCACGGCGAGATTATGTCCTCTTATTCCAACGATACGGACACTCTCCGCGAAATGATTAGCCAGTTTATTCCGCAGCTCATAAACTCCGTCGTGTCGGTTATAGCCGTTCTGACTATGATGTTTATTCTGAACTGGGCAATGACCCTCGTCTGTCTTGCGGTCGTATTTCTTATGGTATTGGTCGTGTTCCTTATAGGAGGCAGGAGCGGCAAATACTTCCGCGCACAGCAGGAGGGCGTGAGTAAGCTCAACGGTTATATCGAGGAATATATAGAGGGACAGAAGGTCGTCAAGGTGTTCTGCCACGAGCCTGCAACCGTTGCGGGCTTTGCGGAAAGAAACGAAGCCTGGGCAAGAGCGGCGTCGAGAGCTCACACTTACGCCAACATTTTAATGCCGATAATGGGCAACATTTCCCACCTGATGTACGGCTTTATTGCGGCGGGCGGAGCGCTTCTTTTCGTTGCGGGTATCGTTACGTCAATCGGAACGATTTCGGCGTTCCTTCCCTACACGAGACAGCTCACCAACCCGATAACTCAGTCGGCTCAGCTCTTCAACTCGCTGCTTGCGGCGCTTGCCGGTGCCGAGCGCATCTTCCGCTTAATCGACGAGGAACCGGAGGTTGACGACGGTTACGTGACGCTCGTCAACGCCGCGGAGGACGAAGAGGGCAACCTCACCGAGAGTCCGGAGTATACCGGTCGCTGGGCGTGGAAGCATCCTCACCACGACGGCACTCTGACCTACGTGGAGCTTAAGGGCGAGGTTCAGTTCGACGACGTAACGTTCGGCTATACCGAGGAGAAAACCGTATTGCACGACCTGACGTTTACCGCTCACCCCGGACAGAAGTTCGCGTTCGTAGGTTCTACCGGAGCCGGTAAAACGACCATTACAAACCTTAAAAACCGCTTCTAAGACGTACCCGACGGAAAGATACGTTACGACGGCATAAATATCAACAAAATAAAGAAGGCCGACCTCAGACGCTCGCTCGGAATGGTGCTTCAGGATACCCACCTGTTTACGGGTACGGTGTCCGATAACATCCGTTACGGGAACCTAAACGCGACTGACGACGACGTAATCGCGGCGGCGAAGCTCGCCAACGCCGACGGTTTTATAAGGCACCTTCCGGAAGGCTACGACACTATGATAACTGCCGACGGCGCAAATCTTTCTCAGGGTCAGAGACAGCTTATCGCGATTGCACGTGCTGCGGTTGCCAATCCTCCGGTTTTAATTCTCGACGAGGCTACCTCTTCGATTGACACCCGTACCGAGCTGCTGGTTGAGCAGGGCATGGACAACCTCATGCGCGGCAGAACGGTTTTCGTCATTGCGCACCGCCTGTCGACAGTCAGAAATTCCGACGTGATAATAGTTCTTGAGCACGGGAATATAATTGAAAAGGGCAATCACGAAGAGCTTCTTACGGAGCGCGGCAAGTATTACGAGCTGTATAACGGACTGTTTGAATTGAGCTAATCGGTTGTCAAAAGGCTTGATTTAATCTTGATTTAATGCTACAATATCAACTATAATTCTATATTTGGAGATGCGGGCTATGCAAAACTATGTTATAACCACTGACACAGGTACGGATTTTGACGAGGCGTACGTAGCGGAAAAAGGTATTGACGTACTGACGATGCCTCTTGTCATCGACAAGGTCGATTATCCCAAGGAAAGCCGTCCGGACTTTAAGGAATTTTACCGGATGCTCAGAGACGGTTCCATGGCGTCCACCTCAATGGCTAACGTCGAGGAAGCCAGAGAGATGTTTGAGGGCTATCTCGCGGAAGGAAAAGACGTATTGCATATCTGTCTGTCGTCCGGACTTTCCGGTTCTTACGAAAACATTAAGCATCTGGCGGAGGAAATCAATGCCGGACACGAAAATAATAAGGTCATAGTTATCGACTCCCTGACCGCTTCCGGCGGTCCCGGCTTGCAGCTCATTAAAGCCGTGGAGAACAGAGAAGCGGGAATGACTATCGACGAGAACGCGAAGTGGCTCATAGACCACGCGATAAAGACCCGTCAGTATTTCTTGGTAGACGACCTGTCCTGCTTAATTCGCGGAGGGCGTATCTCCAAGTTCAGCGGACTGCTCGGAACGGCTCTTAAGATAAAACCCGTTCTGCACCTGACTGCGGAAGGTAAAATCGTCCCATACGCCAAAACCATCGGTACGAAGCAGGCTGTCAAGAACCTGATATCCTTCGTAGAAAGAGACTTTAACCCCGACGACAACGACAGAATAGTCGTTTCCCATGCGGATAATCTCGAGTTTGCCAAGCAGGTCGGCGACGTCCTCGAAAAAGACTTAGGCGTCAAATGTACCTACCTCGGAATGTCCCCCACAATCGGCGCCCATACCGGTCCCGGCTGTATTTCCGTTTTCTTCTTCGGAGCCCCGAGAACGGATAAGTAAAGATTTAAAGTGTACTTTTTCGGTGGCGAAAAAGTACCAAAAAGCCGACTAACGCCGCAAAC
>CAYXBO010000036.1:0-10498 GCA_964463195.1 uncultured Christensenellaceae bacterium
CGAGGCGGGTCAACGCGTCGTAAACGCTGGAATCTCCGTGGGGGTGGTATTTACCGAGAACTTCACCGACGATACGGGCGCACTTCTTATGCGGGTTGGAATGGGTGTTGCCCATATCGTTCATTGCGAAAAGAATGCGTCTGTGAACGGGTTTAAGACCGTCCCTTACGTCCGGAATTGCACGCGAGACGTTGACCGCCATCGCGTAGTTTATAAAGCTCGTCTCCATTTCCTCTTTAAGGGGGCGGTGGACGATTTTGGTTTTTGCGAGAGAAGCTCTTATCTGCTCTACGTCTATGTGTTTAGGTGCTGCCATTTCTTTCTCCTCCCGTTAAATATCCAGTTGCGTAACTTTGGACGCGTTCTGCTCGATAAACTCGCGCCTGAGCTCCGGCGCATCGCCCATCAGAACGGAGAATATCGAATCCGCTTCTACGGCGTCCTCGACGGTAACCTGCACGAGCGTACGGGTATCGGGGTTCATAGTGGTGTCGAAAAGCTGGGAGGCGTTCATTTCGCCCAAGCCTTTGTAGCGCTGAATGTCCACCTTCTTGGTACCGCCCTCGCTCATTTCCTCGAGCTTTAAGCGCATTTCGTCGTCGTCGTAGCAATATATCTCTTCCTTGCCGCGGGAGAGCTTGTAGAGCGGCGGGAGCGCGATATACACGTGCCCTTCCTCTACGAGCGGGCGCATGAAGCGGTAGAAGAACGTCAGAAGAAGCGTGCGGATGTGGCTACCGTCGACGTCGGCATCGGTCATGCAGATTATGCGGTCGTAACGGAGCTTGGACAAGTCGCAATCCTCTTTTGCGCCGCAGCCGAACGCCTTAATCATAGCCTGAATTTCCTTGTTGTCGAAAATCTGATGCGCGCTGGCTTTTTCTACGTTGAGGATTTTGCCGCGCAAGGGAAGTATCGCCTGAAACTCTCTCTTCCTGCCCTGCTTCGCCGTGCCGCCTGCCGAATCGCCCTCGACGAGGTAAATTTCGCAGTTGGCGGGGTCGGTATCCACGCAGTCGGCGAGCTTTTCGGGCATCCCTCCGCCGCCGAAAACGTCCTTACGGGTCTGCTCTTTGACCTTTCTCAGACGCTCTCTCACCTGCTGTGCGTTGAACGCCTTGGAAACGAGCGTCCTCGCAAGGTTGGGGTTCTCTTCAAACAGCTCGCTGAGCTTTTGCGTAACGATTTTGTTGACGAGCGTCCTCATCTCGCTGTTGCCAAGCTTGGTCTTGGTCTGCCCCTCGAACTGCGGATTGGTGAGCTTTACGGAAATAACCGCCGTCAAGCCCTCGCGGACGTCCTCGCCGGACAGCTTGTCCTTATCCATGTTCTTGAGGATTTTGAGGTTCTGTCCCGCGTTGTTGAATACCTTGGTGAGCGCCGCCTTCAAGCCCTCGAGGTGAGCGCCGCCCTCCTCGGTATGAATGTTGTTGGCAAACGTGAATATGGTTTCCGAATAACCTTCGTTGTACTGAAGCGCAAGCTCCACTTCGCTATCGTTGGAAATCTCCTCAATATAAATAACGTCGTTTAACGCCATACGCGAGCGGTTGAGCTGTTCGACAAACTGTTTGATACCGCCTTCGTAGTGGAACCTCTCGGAGCGCTCCTGCCCCTCTCTCTCGTCGGCGGCGTTGATTATAAGCCCCTTGTTGAGATAGGCGAGCTCGCGAAGTCTTCCCTTCATAGTGTCGAAGTTGAACTCGACCGTGTCGAATATCTCCGCGTCGGGATAAAAGGTCACCTTGGTGCCCGTCTCTTCGCTCTTCCCTACAATCGCAAGAGGCGCCTTCGGAATGCCTCTCGAGTAATCCTGCGAATAGATATTGCCGTTCTGCCTGATTTCGATGTGGAGGCGCTCCGCAAGCGCGTTGACGACAGACAAACCGACGCCGTGTAAGCCGCCGCTTATCTTGTAGCCTCCGCCGCCGAACTTTCCGCCCGCATGAAGCTTCGTCATAACGACTTCAACCGCCGACTTGCCCTCTTTCTCGATAATGCCGGTAGGAATGCCGCGCCCGTTGTCGGCAACCTCGACGGAACCGTCTTTTAAGACCTTGACGGATATCTCCGTGCAATAGCCCGCAAGAGCCTCGTCGATAGAGTTGTCGACGATTTCCGTAACAAGGTGATGCAGACCCTTAACGTCGGTAGACCCGATATACATACCGGGGCGTTTTCTGACCGGCTCAAGACCTTCGAGCACCTGAATGGCGTCTTGGTTATAATTTTTCTGAACCTTTTCTCTCATTGCAAAAACCTTCCTGAGAATTTAATATGTATCTATTGTAACATAATATATATTTAATGTAAAGTATATTTTTTATACGCGCGCGTGCGCGAAGCGCAATATATCCCCTTATCGGGGTTAGTGAAGAGTGAAGAGTGAAGAGTGAAGAGTGAAAAGTGAAAAAGTAACCGCTCCGCGCAATGACGGTGAGGCTGAACAAAAATTACCAATAAAAGACTACAAGCGGAAACCGTTGCGAGCATTCGCAGGTTTCCGCTTGCACAAGGCTTTTTTTGGTTCTTTTTTTCTCCCGAAAAAAAGAACACTATAAACTATTTCTATCTATAATCCCTTTATCGACGTACTTTGCCCACACCTCTTCGCTACGCTCGAGGGTTTCGACGTTTATTACCGGTTCATGCGGGGGGAGGGAGAGGGCGATTTCCTTTATGGAATCTCTGAGATACCGTTTTACGTCTTTGAGCTGCAATTTGAAATTGACTTCGGGGTCGAAGCTTACAGGTTTACCCACTATGATTTTTCTATACGCCTTACAAATGTATGCCGGATAGAACTTGACGACCTTTCCGGTTTTCGCGTAGTAATCGGGGGCTATGCGGGCAAAACCGTTCTGGAGGAAATTGATATAAGGGTTTTCCGGGTCCTGCATTGCGCTTTCGGGGAAGATTACGACGTCCTTTCCGTCCAAGAGCGTTTTGGTCGACCAGCCGATTGTCAAGGCGAGCTTATCGTTGTAGAAGGTCGGAATTGCTTCTACGCCTTTTGCCAAAGGCGGCGCGAAGACGGCGGCAAGTCCCGCGGCGATTTTCCCGAAGAACGCGCCGATACCCTTCTTATCGTAAAAGGCGTAGAACATGACGTGATTATACGTTCTTTTATGGAAAAACAGGTTGGCGTTGCACCATAATCTGGCTTTTCTCGGATAATACATGAGTGTAGTCACCGCGCCGAACTCTCTGCAATGGTTGGCGCAAACGACAATCGGCTCATCCTTTGCGGGCGGCTCGAGAAACTCCACCTTAACTTTTCTGACAAACAGTCTTGCAAGGACCTTTAACGTGCCGAGTACCGGATGAAATCTCGCCGTTTTGAAGGCTTTTTCCTCTTTGGTTCTTTTCTTGCGCGCCATTCTACCTTAACCCCTCGACGATTTCGCAGAATCTGTCCAAATCGTCTTTGGTATAATAATCGATATAAATTCTACCTTTGTTTTCGTTGCCTTGAGCTCGGACCCTCGTCCCGAACACTCTCTGCATGTCAAGGAGAAGCCCCTTCATTTCGATAGACAGCCGCTCCTTCTCGGCGGGGGTCATCTTCTTCTTTTTGAGCTCGGGATTGAGCGTCTCTCTGACGGTTTTTTCCACCTCGCGGACGGACAGACCCTTCTCGACGACCTTTCTCGCGCACTCGATTTGTTCAATCGGGTCCTTTAACGGAAGTATAGCTCTTGCGTGACCTGCGGACAACCTGTCCGTTCTCACCATATCCTTAATCTCGTCGGGAAGCGCGAGAAGTCGCATGGTGTTCGCAACGTTGCTTCTCGACTTGGAAACGCGCTGCGCCACCGCGTCCTGAGTGAGGTTATACATATCCATCAGCTCTTTAAGCGCCTCGCCCTCTTCGATGGCGTTCAGGTTTTCGCGCTGAATGTTTTCGATAAGGCTTACCTCGCGCGCCTTCTGCTCGGACATCGTCTTGACTACCGCAGGAGCAACCTTAAGTCCCGCGAGCTTTGCGGCTCTGTATCTTCTTTCACCGGCGACGATTACGTACTGCCCGCCTTCCTTATTAAGAACGAGCGGCTGAATGATACCGTGCAGGCGGATGCTTTCGGAGAGCTCCTTTAAAGCCTCGTCGTCGAAATACTTGCGGGGCTGCTTGGGGTTGGGAATAATTTCCGCGAGCGGCAGCTGATAAATCTTCTCGCCGTCGACAACCTCGACCGGCTTCGCCGTTTCCACTCTCGCGTCTTCGATATTCGATAAGATATCGGAAAGACCTTTTCCTAATTTCTTAGCCATTTGTCACTCCTCCCACGGGACTCTTGCGCGGTTTGTTCTGCCCTCTCGGATACTTCGACGGGGTGTCCGCTTCCTTTACGTATACTATTATAACCCTTTCTTCTCCGTTTTCCAATACATATCGTGAAACTTTTTCGATTTTTGCGTGAAACACTTTCGCCGCGGTTTTCGCCCCGTCTATCTCTTCCTCGGCGCGCCTCCCCTTGTATGCGAGGAACTTTCCGCCGGTTTTAAGAAGCGGAATTGCGTATTCGAGTAAGGTCGCAAGAGGCGCAACCGCCCTTGCCGTAACGCAGTCGAACGCCCCGCGCCCCGTGCCGTGTCCGAAATCCTCTATGCGCCTATTCTCTGCTTTCAGGTTCCCGATATTGAGTTTTAAGGACGCCTTTTTAATAAATTCCGCTTTCTTCCCGACACTCTCAACCGCGGTTACCGTTACGTCTTTACGCGCAACGCTTATGGGAATTGCGGGTATCCCCGCGCCGCTTCCGATATCCGCAACTGCGGCGCCGCGCCCAATCAGCGGCAACGCAAACAGGCTGTCCGCGAAGTGTTTAACCGCCACCTCGCCCTCTTCCTCTACTGCGGTGAGATTGTACTTTTCATTCTCGGTCAGGAGAAAATCCGCAAACGCCGCAAGCGTTTCCACGCACCCGTCGTCTACGGTTATGCCCGCCGCCGTCAGCTTTTCCTTCAGAAATCCGGCGTTCATCTGCCTCTCCCGCATTTTAAAATAAGGACGGTTACGTCCGCGGGGGATACCCCGCTTATCCTCGCCGCCTGTCCTATCGTAAGCGGTTTTACCTTGGCGAGCTTTTCTTTGGCTTCCAGTCTCAGCCCGTCTATCTGCGAGTAATCCGTGTCGGTCGGAAGCTTGATTTCCTCCAGCCGCTTCTGTTCCGCTATGCGGCGCTCTTCCTTCTTAAGATATCCGTCGTAACGCGCGTCCACTACCGCAGTAAACACCGCGTCCCGACCGTATTCCGCAAGCGTTGGGTCCAGCATAAGCACGGCGTCGACCGTGGCTTTGGGTCTCCTTGCGAATTCCTCCCCCGTCATGCCTCCCGAAGCGGGAGCGTCCCCTATCGCCTCCAGGGCGGCAGAGGTTATTTTGGGAGAAAAGGAGCGCTTTAATATCTCCTTGACCTTTTCTATATTGCGAACTCTCCTAAGATACGCCGCGTACTGCCCGTCGTCTACCGTTCCGAGCTCCCGCCCGATTTCCGTAAGCCGCAAATCCGCGTTATCCTGTCTTAAAAAGAGGCGGTGCTCCGCCCTCGCGGTCATCATGCGGTAGGGCTCTTCCGTGCCTTTGGTGACGAGGTCGTCGATAAGAACCCCGATGTAACTGCGGTCTCTTCCGAATACGTATCCGTCCTTGCCGTCCAGCCGTCTCGCGGCGTTTATTCCCGCGGCAAAGCCCTGAACCGCCGCCTCTTCGTATCCGCTCGAGCCGTTAATCTGCCCTGCAGTGAAGAGGTTCCCGACGCATTTGGTTTCCAGCGTCGGATAGAGCGCCGTTGGGTCTATAGCGTCGTACTCTATAGCGTAGCCGTAGCGCGTAATCTCGGCGTGCTCCAAACCCTTTACCGAATGAACCATCCGTTCCTGCACGTCGTACGGAAGCGAGGTCGACAGCCCCTGAAGATACATTTCGTCGGTATCCTTTCCCTCGGGCTCCACGAAAACCTGATGCCTTTCCTTGTCGGCGAAACGCACGATTTTGGTTTCGATACTCGGACAATATCTCGGTCCGACCCCCGAAATGGAACCGTTATACATGGGCGCGCGCATGAGGTTATCCGTAATAATCTTATGCGTTTCCTTGTTGGTATAGGTCAGCCAGCAGGCGGCGGAATTGTCGATTTCTTCCGTTCCGTGATAAAAGAAGGTCGGATTTTCGTCGCCCACCTGTATTTCCATTTTGTCGAAATCGACGGACCTTCTGAGAACTCTCGGCGGCGTACCCGTCTTAAACCTTCTAATAGGAAGCCCGAGCTTTAAGAGGCTGTCCGTTAAGCGGGTTGCCGGCGCAAAGCACGACGGTCCCGAGCTTCTTACGCTCTCGCCGATTATAACCTTTGCCGAAAGATAAACTCCCGTCGCAAGAACCACGGCTTTTGCCGCGATTTTCTGCCCGAGCGTGGTGATAACCCCCGCCACCGCGCCGTTTTCCGTCAGAATTTCCGCCGCTTCGCCCTCCATAACGGAGAGATTCGGCATGTTTTCCGTTTGGCGCTTCATCAGTCGGTGGTATAACGCCTTATCCACCTGCGCGCGCAGACTGTGCACCGCAGGTCCGTTCCCGAGATTGAGCATGCGGCTCTGAATCGTCGCTTTATCGGCAATTTTCCCCATCAGCCCGCCGAGCGCGGAAAGCTCCCTGACGAGGTGCCCCTTTGCGGTACCACCTACGTTAGGGTTGCACGCCATAAAAGAAATCGCGTCAAGAGAAAGCGTGAGAAGCAGGGTTTTGTGCCCCGTGCGCGCAAGCGCCGCCGCGGCTTCCACCCCCGCGTGCCCCGCGCCGACCACGATAGCGTCATAAGTTTTTTCGGTCATTCTGTCCATTTCTTTTTCCGTTCGTATTTTCAATCTCTGCATGACACCCGCTAATTGTCAATTATAACATTTGCGGGGCCCCACATTTCCACCGAAACGGTCATGTCTCCTCCGAACACTCCGGTTTCGACGGGCAGGAATTTTTTGAGCTCTCTGACAAACAACTCGTACTTTTCCAATCCTATATCGAAGGGGGCGGACAACGCGAAATTGGGTCGTCTGCCGTGCAATGCGTCGCCGTATAAGGTGAAATTGGAAACGACCAGCGCGTCGCCGTTTTCCTCTACCGCGTGGCGGTTCAGCTTGTCGTTTTCGTCGCGGAAAATCCTGAGATGCGCCACTCTGTCCGCCATCCAGCGGATAGCCTCTTCGGTGTCGTCCCTCTTGAACGCCACGGTGACCAGCAGTCCTTTGCCGGCGCGCCCGACGACCTTTCCGTCAACCTCGACCTGTCCTTTTTTTATTCTCGTAACAACCGCTCTCATACGTTATTTCCCTAAGCAGAAACGCTCGAACACTCTGTCCACCACTTCCGCCGAAACGTCCTTTCCCTGAATTTCGTATAACGCCGCCGCCGCGTCCTCGAGGTCAACGAGGATACAGTCGGACGTAAGCTTATCGTACCCGTCGATTGCGTCTTTAATACTGTCCCTCGCCCGCTTTAAGGCGGAAATGTGTCTCGTCCGCATGAGAACCGCAGAACCGGATACGGCGTTGAGGTCGAGAAGCTCGGATATCCTTTCAAGAAGCGCGTCCACACCCTCTCCTGTTTTGGCGGAAATCATAACGTCAAACGTATAATCCGCCCTTATTCCGCAATCTGTTTTATTGCCTACCTTTAAGAGCTTTCCGCTGACGGAATTTACAAGCTTATCGTATCCCTCCGCATTAAAATCCGCCGTATCGGCAACCAACAACGTTAAATCGGCATCCTTAACGGCGGTTTTTGCGCGCGCAACTCCTTCCTGCTCTATCGCGTCCCGGGTCTCTCTTATTCCCGCCGTATCGACGAAGTTCAAACGGACTCCGTTGTATTCCATGCTCTCGCGGAGCACGTCCCGCGTCGTTCCCGCAACCGCCGAAACGATTGCCCTGTCCTCTTTTAACAGGGCGTTTAAAAGAGAGGATTTCCCTGCGTTGGGACTGCCGGCTATGGCAATCATTGCGCCTTCCCTGACCATTCGCCGCTTGTCGGCGGTTGCCAGAATTTCCTCTGTCCGAAGATAGGCTTCGTTAATCAGCGGCAGACTTTCCGCCCGCATATCCTCCAATATCTCTTCGGGATAGTCTAGCGCCGCTTCGAGGTTGGCTGACGCTGCGACGAGAAGATTTGCCGCCTCGGCGGCTCCCCGCCCCAGCTCCCCGCGCATTAAGCGGGAGGCCTGCAAAAGCTCGGCGGTAGATTCCGCTTCTATCATATCTATCATTCCCTCGCACTCTTCGAGGGTCATTTTCCCGTTTAAAAACGCCCTTTTTGAAAATTCTCCGCGCGCCGCGGGGACGGCTCCCCGCTTAACCGCTTCCTCAACTACGGCGTTAAGTACGGCAATCCCGCCGTGGCAGTGAAACTCTATAACGTCCTCTCCGGTAAATGACAAAGGCGCTTTGAAATATACGCAAAACGCCTTTTCTTTAACGCCGCCGACGGTTAAAGTCCCGAGCGTCATATAATTTGCCTCAAAGGTTTCCACCTTAAGACCTTTCTTTGTAAAGATTTCTCCGGCTATACGGAGCGCCTCGTCGCCCGACATCCTGACAACGCCGATGCCGCCTGCGCCGACCGTCGCCGTCGAAACCGCAACTATCGTGCTTGCCACATCAGAACCTTCTTCTTTTTCCGCCGAAGCTTCTGGTTTTGCCGGGACCCTTCCTTGCAAAATCCGAACGTCCGTAGCTTATTTCTATGGAGCCGTCGTCGGTTTCCGCCTTTACGGGAACGTTTTTGGGAACGACGACGATATGTCTGTTCCTTCCCTCGCCCTCGGAAACCGTTTCCGCGTATTCGCTGTCCTGAAGCGCGAAGTGAATTATGCGGCGTTCGTAGGGATTCATGGGTTCGAGAGCCTGCCTTCTGCCGGATTTATAGGCTTTATAAGCCAGTCTTTCGGCGAGCTTCGTGAGAACTCTCTTTCTTTTTTCGCGATACGATTCCGCGTCTACGTAAATTCTCGGAACGTCGCCCTCTTCTCCGTCGAACAGAGAGGTTGCAAGGTACTGCAGAGCGTCCAGAACTTCTCCGCGGTATCCTATTGCTTTAGCCGCGTCCTCGCCGGTTATGGAAAAAACCAAACCCTCCTCCGTGTCCTCGCCGGATACGGAAACGTTTGCTATTCCGAGCTTCTCCAAAGCTTCGGTCAGAAATTCGCTCACTCTTTTTTCAATTGCTGCCTTATCCATTTATATACCTGCCTTTAGGATTATTTCAGGGTTTTGTTGAGGTATTCCTCTTCCTCTTTTTTGTCGATGCGTTTGGTTATGAGATTGTACGTAAGGTTGAACACGAGGGTTATAAACGAGTTGACAACCATATATAACGTAAACGCCGCCGAATAAAAGAGCGCGAACACGAGCATCATGATAGGCATCATAAACTGCATCATTTTCATGCTCGCCTGTTGGGATTTTTTATCCTGCTCCGTCTGTCCCGCAACCTGCGGCTGCTCCGCCGGTTTCATAAGAAGCGTCGCGCCGATATTTAACAAAAGTGCGAATATGGGTAACATTAAATAGCCGTTCCAGTCACCCGAACCGTTATATTTCTCAATAACTGCTCCCATATATTTTTCGTAGTCCGTTGCGTCTATTCCGGAAATTCCGAGTTTACCCCAGCCCGTTCCCATAAAGCTTCCGGCAGACGGCACGGGGTCTTCCCAGGTGTCCGGCATGAATATGTTTTTGGTTAAAAGGAACTGCTCGGGCTTATACGCTTCGACTGCCGCGGCTTCGCCGGCGGCCTTTCTTTCGGCAAGCGGCACGCCCGCGGTTTCCGCCGCCTGGTAAGCTTCCTGATACGCAGTCGCGACTTTATCGTATACAATATAGTTATGGTAGCTTACGGCTGACCTGAAGCCGCTGAATACTATAAAGAATATAACCAGCGTGACTATGCTCGGAAGACACGCTTTCATAGGACTGTATTTATATTTCTTGTTGAGCTCCCGCTGCTTGAGCATCAGCTGTTCTTTGTTGCCGGCGTACATTTTTTCCAGCTTTTCCATTTCCGGCTTCATGCGTTTCATGATTTTCGCGTTTTTGCGCGTCAGATGCTTCTGCCAAAGGTCGAGCGGGGAAACTATTATTTTCAGTATAATCGTAAACAAAATAACGGTTACGCCGAACGCGCCGATTACGGTAAACGACGTGTTCCAGGACGAAACCCAGTTGTAAAGCACGTTATAGATGAACTTTCCGATAAGATTAAGTTCTACAGCGTTTGTCAGAGCAACCATTTAGCCCTTCCTTTCAAATTGAATTTGACGGGTTTGAACCCACCTTTCGCAAACGGGTTACAAGACAGAAGTCTTATAAGACCCATCGCTACGCCTCTTACGGCACCGTATTCTTCCACCGCGTCGTACATATACATGGAACACGTCGGAGTATAAATGCACGCCGCCGAAACGTGCGGCGGAACGAGTTTTTTATAAACGGTCAAAAGACCCTT
>CAYXBO010000037.1:0-10433 GCA_964463195.1 uncultured Christensenellaceae bacterium
CAAAGCATTGCGCAGCTTTTGCAAAATCGCGAAGACCTGTTTCCACTGGAGCTGAATCGTCAAGGTTTTCTGGGGACTGTCCGCAAAGCTTGCCTACAGTCGCCACTTTCCGGCAATCGACTGGCTGCAGAGCTATTCTCTCTACGCCGACAGAATGACCGAATGGTACGCCGATAACGTAGGCGCCGATTGGGAGGATTTGAGAAAAGAAACCATGAGACTTTTGCAGGAAGAAGCGGGGCTTGAGGAAATAGTTTCCTTGGTAGGTATCGACGCGCTTTCTCAGAAGGACCGCCTGACTTTAGAGACCGCAAAAGCCATAAGAGAGGATTACCTGCACCAGAACGCTTTCCACGAAATCGATACTTACGCATCCCTTGAGAAGCAGAAAAGAATGCTAAACCTCATATTAGACTTCCATAAGCTCGGTGTCGACGCGCTTTACAAGAACGTTGACATAGAGGATATTATGGAGCTTTCGGTAAGAGAAAAGATTGGGCGTTCCAAATATATCGAAGAGAGTAAAATGACCGAGTTCGACGAAATAGAAAAGGAAATGAAGAAACAGTTCGGCGGACTTTCGGGCGCGGAGGCAGAATAATGCTTAAAGAGTACAAATCCATTAAAGAGATAGTCGGACCGCTTATGCTGGTCGACGGAGTGTCGGGCGTTAAATACGACGAGCTCGTGGAAATCGAGCAGGAAGACAAATCCGTTCGTTTGGGAAAGGTTCTTGAGGTGAACGGGGATAAAGCCCTCGTTCAGCTTTTTGAATCCTCGCAGGGGATAAGAATGTCCACCTCGAAGGCGAGGTTCGTCGGACACGGTCTAGAATTCGCCGTCTCGGAAGAAATGCTCGGCAGAGTTTTCGACGGTATGGGGAGACCCAAGGACGGCGGGCGCGCGGTCATTCCCGAAAAGAGAATGAACATAAACGGAGAGCCGATTAACCCCACCGCAAGAGATTATCCGGACGAGTTTATAGAAACGGGCGTTTCGGCAATCGACGGACTGAACACTTTGGTTCGCGGACAGAAGCTTCCGGTCTTTTCGGCAAGCGGTTTGCCGCACGCGGACCTCGCGGCGCAGATTGCGAGACAGGCGAGAGTTTTAGGCGCAGACGACAAATTCGCCGTCGTGTTTGCGGCAATAGGAATTACCTTCGAGGAAGCGGAATTCTTCATTTCAGATTTCAGAAAGACGGGCGCTATCGAAAGAACGGTCATGTTCGTCAACCTCGCAAACGACCCCGCGATAGAGCGTATAGCCACACCGCGTATGGCGTTGACCGCAGCGGAATATCTGGCGTTTGAAAAGGACATGCACGTTCTGGTCATCATGACGGACATAACCAACTATGCGGAAGCGCTCCGCGAAGTATCCGCAGCGCGTAAGGAAGTTCCGGGAAGACGCGGTTATCCGGGCAACCTCTATACCGACCTCGCGTCCATCTACGAAAGAGCCGGACGCATAAGAGGGAAGAAGGGCTCAATTACTCAGATTCCGATACTGACAATGCCGGAAGACGACAAAACGCATCCCATACCCGACCTTACGGGATACATAACCGAAGGTCAGATGATTTTATCGCGTGCGCTTTACAAGAGCGGAGTAACCCCTCCCATCGACGTTTTGCCCTCTCTTTCGAGGTTGAAGGACAAGGGTATCGGCAAGGGTAAAACCAGAGAGGACCACGCCGATACGATGAACCAGCTGTTCGCCGCATACTCTCACGGTAAAGAGGCGAAGGAGCTTTCGGCAATTCTCGGCGACGCCGCGCTCAGTAAGACCGACAGACAGTACGCCTCGTTTGCGGAGGAGTTTGAAAGGAAGTACGTTTCCCAAGGCTTTGAGAGAGCGAGAACAATCGAAGAGACTCTCAATACCGGTTGGGAGCTTCTGAAGCTTTTGCCGAGGTCGGAATTGAAGCGTATCAGAGACGAGTATCTGGACAAATACTATGGCAAGGATTAACGTCAACCCCACGAGAATGGAGCTCCGCTCCTTAAAGACCCGCTTAAAGACCGCCGTTCGCGGTCACAAGATGCTGAAGGACAAGTCCGACGAAATGGTCAGACGGTTCCTTGCTCTTGCGAGAAGGAACAAGCAGCTGAGAGCAGAGGTCGAGTCGGAGTTGACGGTTGCCATGAAAAGCTTTATGCTTGCGGGCGCTGTGTCCGACGCCGCGGCGGTTGCGGAAGCCGTTTCCGTCCCCGCGTTCGAGCTGAAAATCAAAACCGAAGAGCAGTACGTTATGAACGTTGCCGTTCCTAAGCTTGTCGTGGAGCACATATCGAGCGAAGAGGTTTACCCGTACGGTTTTTCCAATACTCCCGCGGAACTTGACGTCAGCGTGGAAAAAATGTCGGGTGTGCTGAATAGACTAATAGAGCTTGCCGAAGTGGAAAAGAGCGTCAACATGCTCGCCGACGAGATTGAAAAGAACCGTAGGAGAGTTAACGCGTTGGAGTACGTAATGATACCCAATATCGAAGAGACGATAAAGTATATCACTATGAAGCTCGACGAGAACGAAAGGGCGACGACCATCAGGCTTATGAAATTCAAAGATATGGTAAAGGAGAAGGAATAGCTCTCGAAAATACGCGGTAATTCCTCGTAAATCTCGGCTTTTTCGGAATTGAAACAGATGAGCGAAAATAAGAAAATAAGCGCGTCTTATATAGATTTGCTTTATAAAAAAGCCGACGATTGCCGCGAAAAAATCATAAATACCGTCAATAAAAACGGCGGGCATCTTTCGGCAAATCTGGGAACGGTCGAGCTCACCGTTTCGCTTTTAGACGTTTTCGACCCCTTTAAAGACAAAATTTTATTCGACGTAGGACATCAATGTTATACGTATAAGCTTCTGACCGGAAGAGAGGAGGCTTTCGATAGCCTGAGACAAAAGGACGGCATCAGCGGTTTCCCGAGTCCCAAGGAGAGTGCCGCGGACGCATTTACCATGGGGCACGCGGGCAACTCCATAGGACTTTCCATGGGATTTTGTAAGGCGCGCGACGCGCTCGGCGATGATTACCACGTAATCGACGTTATAGGCGACGGAGCAATCGCCAACGGAATGGCGCTGGAGGCGCTGGCTGCCGGCAACGTAAAGCCGGAAAAGCTTATCGTTATTCTCAACGACAACGGAATGTCCATTACCAAAAACACCACGGGACTTTACCGCGCCATTTCCAAGATAACGGCAAGAGGCGGATACAACCGGTTTAAGAAGAAGGTCAAAAAGGTAACCGGCGACAGCTCTTTTCTCGCAAGCGTGAAGGACTTTTTCAAGCGTGCGCTCAACAAGAATAACATGTTCGACGAATGGGGCTTGAAATACGTCGGCCCCGTCAACGGACACGATATCGGGGAGCTCGTGACGACTCTCAGGGACGTAAAGAGCTACGGGCATCCCGTGCTTCTCCACGTCATAACCGAAAAGGGCAAGGGCTTTTGCGAGGGAGAAGAGAACTCCGCAAAGTATCACGGCATAGGCAAGAATATGGAGAGCGGCGTAAATACTTTTTCCGACGCGGTGTCAGGTATTATGGAAAGACAGCTAGCCCGCGACGGACGGACGGTTGCTATAACCGCCGCAATGCGCGACGGTACTGGTCTCAAGGATTTTTCCACTAGGCACCCCGACAATTTTATCGACGCGGGCATTGCCGAAGCGTACGCCGCAACCGTTGCAGCCGGTATGGCTAAAGGCGGCTTGCGCCCCTTCGTATTTATCTATTCCACCTTCCTTCAGCGCGCTTACGACCAGCTTATAGAAGAAACGGCGCTTGAGAAGCTGCCGGTAATTTTCATGATAGACCGCGCGGGTCTAACCGGAGCGGACGGTTGCACGCATCAGGGTATATTCGATATAAACTTTATGAACGGTATCCCTAATTTAACCGTTATGGAACCTAAAGACACAATAGAGCTTGAAGAATGCGTGCGTTATGCGGCTTCTCTCGGAGCTCCTGCGGCGATACGTTATCCCAACGGAGAGGCACTTCCGTTTGAAAATCATTCGGAGATAACCGAAGAAAATTTATGGGAAACCGTTAAAGCCGGAACGGGCAAAACCGCAATTCTCGCAGTCGGCAGCCGCATGCTGAGACTGGCTCTTTCCGCTGCGGAAGAAAGCGACGCGACGGTCGTAAATTGCAGGGTGATTAAACCCATTCCTACCGACTTTCTGAAAACGCTCGGGGCGGCGAAAATAATAACGCTCGAGGACGGAGTGTTATCCGGCGGCTTCGGAAGTCAGGTCGCAAGCAGACTTTCGGACTGCGCCGTTTGCGTAAAGTCCTTAGGCGTGCCGGATAAGTTTATCTCTCACGCAACCGTTTCCGAACAGCTCGAAGCCTGCGGGCTGACCGTCGATAATGTTAGAAAAGAAATAATTTGAGAGGGTGTACTTTTTCGGTGGCGAAAAAGTACCAAAAAGCCAACTAACGCCGCGAGTTCGCAATTACATTGCTGCAACTCGCGGCTTTTGTCTTTGTTGGGTGCTTGTTCTAACCGTCATTGCGCGGAGCGTAGCGACAAAGCAATCCAGACTTCGAATAAAAATCCGCTTTTATATTATAAAGAAATCAGTGAGTTATTAAAAATTTTTTCTTCCGACCAAAAAGTCGATATCTACGTCGAAATAATCGGCAAGCAACCATAAGCTCGTAATGCACGGCTCTTTCTTTTCCAATAACCACGCACTGACGGTATTTTGCTTTACGCCTATTGCTTGCGCCAGCTTAACCTGATTGAGCGAGTGTTCTTTCATCAGTTCCCTTATCCGCTCGGCAACGATAATTTTCATATTTTTCTCCGTCATTTTTATATTGACAGTTTAGCCCTAAGGGAGTATAATTATTAAAAATAGCCCCTTGGCGCTAAAAACTGAAGGAGAAAAATAAAATGAATGAAAACGAAACCAAAAAAGAGTTAGAAGCAGAAGAAACAAAAACGGAGAATAAATCTTCCTCGGATAAACTCAAAGAAATACTGGATTATATTGATAACTATGATTTCGGCGTTTAGATTGTTCCGAAAATAAATAAAAGCAGGGTGAAAATCCCGCTTTTTTCTGAGAAATCACGCCTGTTTAATGCTGTTTTTAATCAGGATTGCCGCTTTTAAAACTCCGCCGAGGAACAAGAGACAAGCCGAAACGATAATCGTCGTAAACATATCGGGAACGAACGCCTTGACTACCCAAAGAGGTGTTGCAAAAAATATCTGCGGAATGAGCAGTATAAATACCGGCAGGATTAAATGCAGTAAAACCGATAAGGTTATTTTAAGCGGCAGCTTGCCTTTAGACAGGCGTTTCTTATAAATTGATATAAAGCACAGCGGCAACACCGAAATTACCAATACGGCAAGATAGGCAAGGTCGTAAAGTAAGTGTCTCGTTACGTATTCTTCGGAGCCTATTCGGTTGGGCTCGTCGCCCATAAGCATCAGCGCAATGCTCCAGTCTATTCTGTCCATCATATCTTTTCCGACGAAATAATCGTTCGTATTTACGGCGATAGCCACGCCTATTCCGCTTTCCGGCAAAACGTAGACCGTTGACATTCCGGTTTCGACAAGCCCGCTGTGGCGAAGCGCCGGTTGCTTCAGCGGTTCGTTTATGAGAGTCCAGCCCATTCCATATTTATAAGGAATATCGGCTTGAACTTCCACGTTTTCATAAAACATTTTGTTTATGCTTTCGGCGGAAATTATTCCCTCGCCCCCGCGCAAATACATTTGCAGGTATTTTCCGAGGTCGGCAGTCGATGCGGAGAGATAACCCGCGGAAGGAGTTATCCAAGCGTCGTCGGATTGAGGGAACTTCGGAGCAGTCTTAGTATTTATACCGAACCAATTTTCGTACGTTTCAATAAGCCCGTTTTCCATTGCTTTTTCCGGAGTTGCGGCGGATTTTGTCATGGAAAGAGGCTCAAATACGTTTTCGGTAACGTAATCCTCGTAGGTTTTTCCGCTGACAGCCTCGACGACTTTTCCGAGAAGGGAGTAGTTGACGTTGGAATACAGGTGAACGCCTTGTTTTTCCGTAATTTTAAAGTTGCCGAGATTTTGGTGTTCGCCAAGTCCGCTCGTATGGTTGAGAAGCTGAAGAATTGAAATTTTGTCCCCGTCGGTTGCATTAGGTAAATAGTCGGAAAGCTTTCCGTTCAAATCGATTTTGCCTTGTTCCGAAAGCTGCATAATGCAAAGGGCGGTAAAGGATTTACTTACCGAGCCGAGAAGAAAAGGGCTGTCGGTGCCTGGGCAATTTCCGTAAGTTCGGGAGAGTAAAACCTCTTCCTCGTTTACTACGGTTATCGACGCCGCAGGGAAACGGGCTTTTGCTAAAGCGTCCGCAAGATAAGAATCGATTTCATCGTATACGCTCCTTTCGGTTTGTCCGGAAAGCGCAAGAGCTTCGGGCCCGTTGCGGTTTGCGTTTAAAAGGATAATCCCGCTAAGCAGAACCAAGCAGAACAACATACATAACGATTTCAGAAACTTCATAATCCGATTATATAAAAAGCCGTAGGGTTTCCGCCTTATTACCGAATGAAATTAGTGTAAGAACCGGTTTCGGTTGCGGGCGGCTCGACGCCTTTTTCCCTGCCTGCCTCGATGCATTTTAAGAGGTACGCCATATTTCTTGCGAGGTTGCGCATGGTCTGCATCCCTTCGAGGTCCTGTCTGACGTCTTCCGGTTTCTGACCGTGAACCATGTTCCAGTAGGTTGACGTAACTATAGGCATTTGGCTTATGGAAAAATATTTGTTGAGTACGTCGAAGGACGCGGTGGTTCCTCCGCGGCGAGCGGAAACTATTGCCGCCGCAGGTTTTCCGGCGAAATTCCTTTTGCCCGCATAGAATGCTCTGTCCAAAACCGCCTGAATTTGTCCCGTGGGGTGGGAATAGTAGACGGGACTTCCGAAGACGAAGCCGTCTGCGGTGGCGGCTTTTTCTATGAGAACGTTCGCAAGGTCGTCGTTGAATACGCATTTGCCGAGCACGGCGCATTTGCCGCAGGCTATACAGTCTCTTACCGCAGCAGCACCCATCTGAATTATTTCCGTTTCGATATTGCATTCGTTGAGGGTTTTTGCGATTTCGGTGAGCGCAGTGTAAGTGCAGCCGTTTTTGCGTGTGCTTCCGTTAAGTAATAATACCTTCATTTAACTATATCCTTTTTTAAGTTATTCTATATTATTCGGCAAGGTTTTGCAACTCGGGTGTTCGGTGTCGGGGTTTATGTGAACGCTGCAATGCTTGACTGGGCAGAACTCCTGATGCTCTAAGCGGCAATGAACCTCTTCCGCAATGTCGTGCGCGGCGATTACCGTAAGAGTAGGGTCTACGCGAACCTCCACGTCGATATAGACGGCGCTTCCGAAAAGCCTCGTCCTGAAGCTGTCTATTCCCTCAACGCCTTGGGTGTCGGATACGATTTGTCTCAGCTCGGTTTCCGTCTTTTCGTCGACGGCTTTATCGATTAACTGGTTTACAGAGGATATACCGACTTCTGCCGCAACCTTTAAAATGAGGAGGGCAACGACGAGAACGGCAACGCTTTCGACTATATCCGTTCCGATAAAAATTCCTGCGACGAGACCGACGAGAACGGCTATGGACGACAAACTGTCCGAGCGGTTATGCCAGGCGTCGGCTTTAAGGGTTGTGGATTTGATTTTCTTTGCGAAATGAATGGTGAACCAATACATTCCTTCCTTGACAACTATCGACACGACCGTAACCGCAATGAGAACGTAGTTTATTTCCACGTCCTTCGGGTTTATAATTCCGCTTATTCCTTGCCAGATGAGCGCCCCGCCGACCGCGAGAAGAATGACGGCGAACAGGAGAACCATAAGAGGTTCTATTTTCTCGTGCCCGTAATTGTGCTTTTTGTCCTCGTCGGGCTTAGACAAAACCACGGCGATTATGACGATAACCGTAGTTCCCACGTCGGAAAGGGAGTGAAACGCGTCCGACAGTACCGACATGTTGGAATAGAGCGCTCCGACGGTGAGCTTTATTATCGTCAGCACGATATTGACGGTAAGAGTTACCGCCGCAACGCGTTTAACCGTTCGGGCATTCTTTTTATTCTGTTCTAAATATTCAAAATTCTCTTCCACAGTTTTCCCCTTTTTTCATCCGCAATCTGTCTTTTACGAGGCAGACTGCGGATTCCTATAAAAGACGGCAGGAATGAACCTGCCGTCCTTGTGAGTTTTGATTGCGGCTGATTAGTTTACACCCTGTGCAATCATTGCGTCGGCAACCTTTTTAAAGCCCGCGAGGTTGGCACCCGCGACGAGGTTGTAGCCCATGCCGTATTCGTCGAGCGCTTCGGTGATTTTGGCGTGGATACCGCTCATGATGCCTTTGAGCTTTGCATCGACTTCCTCGCTCGACCAGGAAAGTCTTTCGCTGTTCTGGGACATTTCGAGACCGCTGACCGCGACGCCGCCGGCGTTAACCGCTTTCGAGGGGGCGACGATTACGTCGTTCTGTTGAAGGTAATTGATTGCCTCGTTGGTGGTGGGCATGTTGGAAACCTCGATGAGGTACTTGATTCCCATTTCAACCATTTTCTTTGCGTCTTCGATATGGATTTCGTTCTGCATGGCGCAGGGCATGTAGATATCCGCTTTGACGTTGCCCCAAGGCTTCTTGCCCGCAACGAACTCGCAACCGAATTTGTCGGCGTAATCCTTGACGACGTTTCTGCCGCTTGCGCGCATTTTAAGAAGGTAGCTGATTTTCTCGTCAGTCGATACGCCGTCCTTATCGTATATATAGCCGTCGGGACCGGAGAGGGTAACGACCTTGCCGCCGAGCTCGCTGATTTTTTTAGCGGCTCCCCATGCAACGTTGCCGAAGCCGGACAGGCAGAAGGTTTTACCGACGATGGAGTCTCCCTGGTGCCTGAGCACCTCCTGCAGGAAGTAGGTGGCGCCGTAGCCGGTTGCTTCGGGGCGGATTAAGGAACCGCCGAAGGAGAGGTCTTTTCCGGTCAGAACGCCGTTTTCGTAAGCGCCTCTTATTTTCTTAAAAGCGCCGAATAGGTACCCGATTTCGCGTCCTCCGACACCCATATCGCCGGCAGGTACGTCAACGTTGGCGCCGATGTGGCGGTAGAGCTCGGTCATGAAGCTGTAGCAGAAACGCATGATTTCCGCGTCGGATTTTCCTGCGGGGTCGAAGTCGCTGCCGCCTTTACCGCCGCCCATGGGAAGACCGGTCAAAGAGTTTTTGAAGGTCTGCTCGAAGCCGAGGAACTTGATAATCGAGAGGTTGACGTTTCCCTGAAAACGGAGACCGCCCTTGTAGGGCCCGATGGCGTTGTTGAACTGTACGCGGTAACCGCGGTTTACGTGCCACTGACCGTTGTCGTCCATCCACGGAACGCGGAAGGAAATAGTACGGTCGGGCTCGACCATTCTTTCGAGAACGCAGTGCTTGCGGTAAAGCTCTTCGTTCTTGTTGATGACCGGGGCAAGAGATTGGAACACTTCTTTGACTGTCTGCAAGAATTCAGGCTCGTTGGCGTTCTTCTTCTCGGTTGCGGCAATAACTTCGCTGATGTAAGACATTAAATATATTCTCCTCAGGCGCTGAAAAATATCGTCGAAAACAGCGCCAATTGTTTATAATAATAATATTTTAATATATTAGCCGTCAACGATTTAATATTAAAAAATTCTCCCCGAACGCAAAAAACGGCGAAACGGGGAGTGAATATGGATGAATTGTTCCGTAAAATTTCCTATTTTGACGGTAATTCGGCAAACGCCGCGCGGAGGCGGTCGAGGTGTAGATATTCGTCTAAGAGAATACGCTGTATTATTGCCGCGACGGCTTCGTTTTTAAGTTGGCGGAGCATGGATTCGTAGCCTTTTATAGCGCCCATTTCGCCGGCGATATCGTCAAGTAGCATCTTAACCGGAGTTTTGCTGTAGTTTACATAGGAGGTGTTGTAAAAGTTAGTCGGCACGGGTGGGTTTGCGACGAACTTCGGGTCTGTGCCGAGCTTTAAAAGCGTCGTGCCTAAGATATCTAAATGGCGCATTTCGCAGACGGCGATGCCGTCTAGAAGGGAGGCGTTATCCTCCAGATTTTCCTCGGCGAACCAAAAGGTGTGATATACGTATTGTAAAATAGCCGTCATCTCCGAATGTGCTGCGGCGTAAGCCGGCGCAATGATTTTTGCGGAGACGGGGTCGGGCAGAAGATTGTCGGTAGACGGATAGGGTAAATTGACTGCAATCGGTTTAACAGGCATAGTAAATTTCTCCAAAGCGTTTTACTATACCTTATGAAAACCGGACGGGTTGTGTGTCTATCGTTTTTGGCGGCGTAGCCTCTACGGGGCGGGAGTCCGCGCAAACTTGCGAACATGCGCGGACGGGTAATAAGGA
>CAYXBO010000038.1:0-9878 GCA_964463195.1 uncultured Christensenellaceae bacterium
GCTCAAAGGCGACGTAGGTTCCCGCGTCCGCTTTCATCGTGACGGTATGCCTTAAGGACGGCGCCGAAGCCGTGGAGGTGTCTATATCCGAGGTATCCTTCGTCTCCACGGTATTTCCGGCGTAATTTATCAGGGCTTTTTTCGTACCTTTTATGACCGGAACCTGATATTTGAAGCTGTCGTTGCCGTTTGCGGAGTTGTTCTCGACGGCAAAGGTAACGGTTACCTCTCTCATAAATCTCGCCTCGAGATAGTAGGTGTAACCCTCGACGGGGTCGGTCGAGCCGTCCGGCGCCGCTCCTTTCTGCAATCTCAGCGTATAAGACGTCCCTGCGTCGGGTATTGCCTTGATATCCGCTCCTATTTCGGTTATCGAATTGCCGGTGCCGGTTATATCGTACCAGCCGAGGAAGCGGTAATCCTGTCCCGCCTGTACGCTGACGGTCACTTCCGTGCCGTATTCCACCGTAGAAACGGTCTGAGTGTTCTGGGTCCCGACGTAAGCGCGGTTGTCGGCAAGTCCGTTGGACGGCGAAATCACGCCGAATGCGTCGTAATAGACCACCTTAGACACTCTTATAACGTTATTCTTCGTGATGTTTGCGCGGAAATGAACGTTTCTCTGCTCGCCGTTCACGGTATAGCCGTTGTCGTACAGATATTTAACGAGGTCGAAGACGAACTCCGTGCTGTTGCTGCCGTCAATATGCTTCCAGTCGGCTTCGTTATTCGGATTTCCGACGTTTACGGACCAGTCGGAGAACACGAAGGACGCGTTGGGTCTTACCGTAAGCGTTATCTTATTGGAAGCCTTGGAGAGGTTGTCCTTATCGGCAAAGCTCACGACGTGGGAGAGCGCCTCCATGGAATTTCCCGCTACGCCGAAGCTTTCGGCTGCTTCACAAGCCGCGCCCATGGTGATGCTTACGGAGCCTCCGCCGTATTTTACGGCGTTTACGCTCGTGAGATTGGTGGAGCCGTAGAATTTCGTTCCGCCCTCGTACTCCAGTCCTCTGTAGATATTGAGCGTATATATCGGCAGGTATTCGGCGCGGATATCGAGGTCGACCGCTCCGCTCACTCTGTCTCCCGAAAGAGTAAAGGCGTGCTCCTCCGCCGCGACGTTATTCCACGCGAGAGTGGCGCTCAAATCGAAATAGTTGGTGCCGTTTATAAACCAGCCGACGAACTGCGAGTCCTCTACCGGCTCGCTCGTTAAAGTTACCGTCGCGCCGTAGTCGTACCAGCCGGCGGGCGCACGGTTATTTGTCACCGTCTCGCCGAGGCGTGCGCCGTTTTCGACGGTAACGGGGTTTCCTTCGTCGTCGTAGCCGTCGTTTTCGGAAATTTCTATCCGGAACATGCGGTGCAGCACCAGCTTATATATGGCGTTTTCGGTTACGGTGAACTCGAATGTCAGCACTTTGCCGTCCGCAGATTGCGTGCCGGAAACGTTGTCGTCGTATCTGTCGCGCACGACCGCTTTTTCGCCGTCCGCCTCAAAATCGAAGAGCGTATCCCACGTTGACGTCCATATCAAGGTGCCGAGGTCGCCTCTGTTCTGCGCCTCGAGAGAAAGCAGTCCGTCGAAACGGTAATTCTCGTCGAGGGTTACCCTGACGGTCACTTTATCGAAGGCGTTTACGGCAAAGGAGTTGTTCTGCATAACTCTCAGGGAGCCGCCTACGGAATACTCCACCGTCGCGCCCTCTCCCGCCTTTTCTCCGCCGACCGACTCCGTGGTCATCGCAAACTGGATATTGTTATCGTAGGCTGCGTAAATCTTCATATCTTTCTTTACGGACAGGGACATACCCATGGAACCTGAAGATATGAGCTCAAGCGCACCGTCCCCGTTTTCGGCGTAATAGTTGACGCTTCTCGAGCGGTTCTGAGTATTGGAATCCGTTGCGGTTATGCTGAGAACGTCTCCGAACGCGACCTCGTAAACGTACTTTGCGTTGGTTGAGGAAACGTTAGCCGCGTTAGACGTCCCCAATCCGAACGGGTCTGTTACCGCAGCTCCAATCGCGCCGTAGGTCGCATAGCCCATAAACGTACCCGTCTCGGGGATATAGCTTCCCGACAGATATTTATGGAACGGCACTATTTCCACCTCGACGGTGTATCTTCTGACGTACACCGCGCGGAAGCTTCTTGCCCTGTCGGAAATATAGGTGAACTTGTTGGCGCTGCCGCCGGCGTAGGTTATATTTTCAATCTCGCCGACCCAGCCTCTTCCGGCTATATACTCCTGGAAGCCCCAGAATTCGTATTCCTGCGGCTTTAAGGGATTGGTTTCGACGGTCACTTCGAGGAAGTGCTCGACGCTCGTTTCGTAATTAAGGTCAATCGGCGTCCCTTCCTTATTTATATAATAAGCGGTGGTGTGGGAGGCAACCATGGCGTCAGACTGACTTACGTCCGTGGTAACCGTTTCGTTGTCGTGTACGTATTCCTTGACGCTCTGATTGTAGGAGTTTATCTCGGCGTTAATTTCAATTATGATGAATTTGTCCATAACGCCCGTGTCTTGATACTGGAATACGCCGCAGGAGGCGTCCACCACAAGGTCGAAACGGAGCTCGGAAACGCGCTCTGCGTAATACGGCAACATGTCGTACTCTCCGCTTGCATATTCCTTGGGGCTGCTGATTTTAACGGAAGTAATACTGTAGCCCTCGTGCGCCGTGATTATAATACTGTTGCGGCTGCCGTAGCTCATTCTGTCGGATACGGACACGTCGGCAATGCCCTCGTAATTTCCTGAAAGCTTAACTACAAAGCTGTCTCTTTCGGAAGCCATGGTGTACTTCAGTTCGTAAGAGGAATTTCCTCCTATTACGTGGTTGCCGTATTCGTCGAGATTGTTAACTAAATCGTCGTCAACTGCAACGTTCCAATGATATTCGTCATACGCAACGTAATAATAAATGGTGTTATTCCCTGCGAGATATTCCTTTCCGTTTACGGATATGCCCATTATATCGTAGCCTTCGCGCGCTTTTACGACGAGCTCTACCTCATCGCCGAAACGCACTCCCGTAACGACCGAGGAGCTCCACCTGTCAAGAGCGATATCTCCGGTAATTACTCCGCCGCGTCTGACGGTGAGGCTCATTCTCTCGAAGCCGTCGTAACCGATAACCGAAGCTATCTTAACGGTAAATTCCTTGTATCCGAATTCCACGTTAGCCGAGATAATTCCGCTGACGTTCTCAATAAGATAACGGCGTTCGTCGAGATTTGAGGGGTTGAAGTATTCGGCGTCCAAGGTGAGGCTGCCGTAAATTCCGTCAAAGCTCTGCATCCTTCCGGAAACGGCGGTTACCACAAACCCGCTCTTCGGCTTGACGTATAGATATACGTCGCCGTTGGCGGTAAGCTTGTCGAGCCTCTTTCCGTCGGGGTCGGCGATATACACGCTGCCGCGGGCAGCGTTTTCGGGCGTTAAAGGAGCTTCCCAACCGAAGGTTTTAAGCTCGAAGCCGACGGTTATGGCATAGTCTTCCCTGACGTTCCTTATTTCCATACTGTAACGGCGGATGCCGTTCAGCTCCTCGTAAACGAGGTCGTCGATATGGTAATCCTCGCCGTTCACCTTAACCGAAACGAGATTGTAGGCGCGGTTGACGGTTATAGTCGCGTTGAGGTCGTCGCCCCACGGGATTTCGTTGTTGTTCAGGCGGTTGCCCGCGCCGTCAGTCAGGCTGACCGAGCCGCCCGCCGTAACGTTTACGCTCTGCGTTGCCGAGAACTTTTCCAGCTCGAAGAACGCCTGAGCGTCGATATCCGTCGTAAGCTCTTCTATAACGTAATAATAAACCCCGTTTTCACTTATAAGAGATACCGTGCCGCCGTTCACACTGAGCGCGTCGATTATACCGCCCTTTGCGGTTTCGGGGATGAGAATAAATCTCAGTTCCGAACCGTACGGAAGAGTTGCCGTGCTTCCGGAAAATCCGTCGATGTTAGCCGAACCGTAATCCTCTCCGTCAACCGTCAGGGTTATATTCATCTGCCGCACTTCGTAGCTGGCTATAAAGGAAACGTTTCTCGAAATGAGACCGGTATATCTGTTGCCGATGACGTTGTAGGTGTAATCGTATTCGCTTATTTGGTCCACCAAAGAAGTAAGGCGCAGTCTCTCCGAAGGAGGCGTGACCATAACCGTCGCCTGAATTCCGAACTCGACGAGATAGTATCTTCCGGATACGTCGGTAAGCTCTTCTACCTTTGCGGTCTGTCCGTTGTTGTAGCTGTTGACGAAGCTTACCGTAAGCGGCGAACCGGTAGCGGCATCCGCGCCCGCACCGTAAATTGCGCTCACCTTGTATTCCGTTCTCGTAAATTCCACGTAAACGGAATACACGTCGGCGGTAATTCCGCCGGCACCGCGGATACCTACGGTTGCGGTGTAAACGTTGCCGGTCGCATAGCACGGCAAGTTTTCGTCGTAGCCTGCGAATTGTCCGTCGGATATAAGAGTGTAAGAAGTGCCGCCTGACAGCATCTGCACCGTGAGGTTCCTGATATAATAACCGCTCGCATAAGCCGCGCGTACGTTCAGCTCTACGGTCGTGCCGTGCGCGATATTTGCAAAGGTAGCGTTATACTCGGCTCTTCCGTCCGTCTCAGATATAACCGTCGGAATGCCGCCGTTCTTGTAATCCAAGGTAACGGAGCCGTAGCTTCCGAACGCCGTGTTGACCTCCGCGAAGTTCTTGGAAAGGTTTACGGCGGTAAAGCCGAGAGAATAGTAATTCATCTCGTATTGCGCGACGACCGTTATGTTTTTGGAAATATTCGCGTAGGTATACTTCGCGGCAGTATTCAGCTTGGCGTCGTCGCCGCCGAAATTGAGATAATTGCTTTCCTCAATCTTTATGCCGTCTACGTAAAGTCCGGTTATGTGGTAACCGTCGTCGGCGGTCATGCCGATTAAAACGTCCTCTCCCTTTAAGAACCCGCCGGAAGCGTTGACTATTTCCGTCGTGCCGTTGTAGGAATTGGCAACCGTCACGTTGAAGGTCTCTTTTCTGAACACCGCCGAAACCGTGGTTTCGCCCGAAACTCTCACGGAAATCCTCGCCGAGGCATACCCTCCGTCGGGCGCGGTCATCGTATAGTCCTCGAGATTGGAGGAATTGAGCTCGAGGTGCACGCCGTCAACCTTGATTTCGGAAATGACGCTGTCCGCTCCCGCTATGAAATAAACGTAATAATTGCTGCCGTAAGCTACGCTTTCGGTGGAGGTTTCTCCGACTACGGTCACTTTATCCGCCGCGCTGTCCTTTTCGGGACCTACGGCAATTCTGCCCTGTCCGTCGTATCTTCCGCCTTCCGAACCGCCGATTTCCAGAGTTACGTTGAAGTTTTTCGGCGCAAATACCGGCGAAACCTTGATTTCCGCACCCGCGGCGCTCGCCGTATCCGCAGAAGACACCGTAAATTTGCCGTTCACTACGGATTGCGCGGTTATTGCACGGCTGAACCGTCCCGCGGAGCTTACGACCACGCTACGTATCTCGTAACCGGATTCGGGAATAACCGTGAGCACCAGCTCCTCTCCGGACGCGTAGCTGTCGCCCATCGGAGCGGTGACCTTTCCGCCCGTCGTCTTTTCTATGACGAGAACGCCGTCGCCCTTAACAGTCGGCTTTTCGGAAACTGTGACTATTACTCTGTAACCGTCGGTTATCTTGTCGAGAACGAGCTCGTAACTGCTTTCCACCGTGCCGGTTTCGAGCGCTTCCTCTACGCCTCCGTCGGAAAGAAGGCGTACTTTTTCAATTCTCCTATCCGCGGCAACGCTCAGGGTAAATCTGACGCTCGAGCCGTAATCAACGCCGTAATCTTTAAGCGCGGAGCCGGAAAGAACGGTGGTTTCACCGCCCGACGAGACGTTCAAATCCCCGCCTGATACGCCGAATATAACGCTGAAGGTTCTCCGCGCGAATATAAATACGTAGTCAGCGTCCTCCGTAACGTTGGTAATTTCCTCGGTATAATCCGAAGCGAAGCTGTTGTAGCTTACCGTAGTCGTCACGCCGTTAGACGAAGCTCTGTATCCTGCGATATAATAACCGGTTTCCGTGGTGAGAACGACCGCCCAGCCCTGATTTCTCCCGACGTTGACGCTCGCGTCCGAGAGAACCGTTCCGTAGCCTTCGCCGCGGAAGGTGAGCGTATATTCCAAATCTGCGTATTCTATAACGATATCCGCGTCCTCTGCCACCCCGTCGATTTTAACCTTCGCGTTGGTAACTCTCGCGTCGCGCCTTTCGATTTCTCCCGCGGTCGGAGCGCGCAGGTTGACTTTGAAGGTGTCTTCGTCGATATAGTAACCTGAGGAGCTTGCCGCCTCGAAGCGGTACAAATCCACGCTCCTGCCGTTTAAGGTAACCTTCGCCGCATAGCTTCCCGCAGGAGCGGTAATCTCGTATTCAAAGGGGCTTTCCGACTTGACCGTACCGGTGGTTTCGGTGCCGCCGTCTTTGATTTTGACAGCGAAGGTGCGCTCCTTATAGGTTATTTCCACGGCGTGGGGCTCGAGGACGTCGCCCATAAGTCCGGTATATTCCGAGGCGTTTGCGGAAATATCTACCGCCGTGCCGTCAACCGTAACACTATCTATAACGTAGCCCTTCGGCGCCGCCACCGTATACAAAACCTGCGCGTGCATGGGCACGTCGAGAGTTATATTTTCCCCGTCGAAGGTGCCGCCGTAATCTCCCGAGACGGTAACCGTTCCCGAAACGTTGCCGGAGCCGTTGGTAAACGACAGCCCGAACACGGAATTTACGAGCTTTATGCTTACCGTGCGTCCCTTATCGGTGCCGTACGCGCCGTCCGAGCCGTTTTTATTGAAATTGAGCGTAAAGGAATTTCCGGTAAGCACCGGCGCCACGCCCGTTCCATCCACCGAAAGAGATGCGAAAACGTATTCCGTATCCCATTCAACGGAAAATACGTAAGAGGAAGGCTCTTCTATAACGTAGGTGCCGGAACCGACCGTCTCGCGGTTGCCGCCGTCCTTTACCGCGTAAACCCTGCCGTTGCCGCCGGTAATTTCAAAGCGGACGGTGTGGCGCTTCGGGGTAAACGACGGAACCAGAACCATATCGCCGTATACGACGGTCGCTTCCGTTACGGCGGAGCCGCCCGAAATCCCTTCGACGAACCACCCTGCGAAATCGTATCCGTCGCACGCGGGGGAATTGGGCGGGAAGTTCCCTCCCAAAGTGGAATTGTATTCCTTCGTAAATTCCGTTTCTTCAAAGCTGCAGCCCATGTCCCGCCATTCCTCGGGAATGGTGAAGCTAACCGTATACCGCTTGGGAGTCCACTGCGCGTCGACTACGGTAGTCTCTTTGAAGTAGGTTTCCGTGGTAACCTTGGTATTGCTGTTTCTGATAGTCCAGCCGTCAAAGTCAAAGCCCGTCATCTCGAGTACGGGGAAATCGGCTTCAGTAAGAGTCGAGGCATAGGGAAGAGATACGGTTTTAACGTGGTCGGAGCGGTTGTAGAATAAAATGTCGTTGCGTTCGTATTCCATGACCGCAACAACTTCCAGTACCGCGTCCTTATCCTGCAACGGATTTAAGGTAAAGGTGAGCTTATAAACGCCGTTTTCGGCAGCTGCCGCCGAAAATTCGGACATGTCGGACTCGTCGCCGCCGCTTCCCGGAAGAAGAACCTTAGCGGAACCGCCCACCTCGATTTTCTGCCAGCCGCCGCTCTTCATTCTGACAAGCCAGCAGTCGAGGACGGAATCCTGCGCGGCGTTGACCGCTATAACCGAAGAGGGGACGGCCTCCCACTCGTAGAAGCCGGTATAGACGTTGGCGCGTCTCGTGTAGCTCTTCCCGTCGAGAAGGTAGCTTACAGTGGAGTTCTTATCCTCGGTCTGAACGTCCGACCCGAAGGTGTGGTTTGCTGCGGAAACCGTTCTGTCTTTGACGTTGTCGGGGTTGCCGGTAACGGATACGGAGAATTTGCTGTGATACTGCTCGTATTCTCCCCTGACGAGAAGATTGCGCGTGACGCTTTCGAGGCTGTCCGCGACAGAGCTGTCCCATTGCACGAATTTGTAGCCGTAATTCCGCATCTTCCAGGTGTGGGAATCCGGCGGAACCGCGGGGTCTCCGTAAAGAACGGTCTGCTCGTCCCATCTGCCGTCGGCACGCTGGAAGGCTACGGTATAGGCGTTGCGCTTGAAAAGTGCGCGGACGGTTCTGTTCTGCGAAACAGACCGCTCGTTCCTCGTTTCGGAAAGAACGCCGTCGTCCCAGCCGTCGAAATAATACCCTTCGTTAGGAACGGCTCTTACAGTCGCGCCGCTTTCTCCCGCAGGGATTTCCTGATAAGCGTCGCCCTCTATGTAACCGCCGTCGGAGGTCACGTATTCGATTTTAATCTTTGAAGAAACGACTTCGACGGGCAAAGACCATTGCTGATTGCCGTAGTTTATGGTAACGGTCTGCTTACCTGCATAAGTCAAATCCAAGCCCTCGGGCATAAGCTCCGACAGGGCAACGTTGCGGGAAGAACCGTCGCTGTAGAGAATTCTGACGAAAACGTTGTTAAGGTCGGCAGTCATGCCGATTTTTTCGCTTTCGAGATTTATTGCGGAAACAGTGGCAACGCCGTCCCCTCTGTCGAGGACGGTCATAAGAACGCCGGTAAGAATGAGAGCAGCGGCGAGCACCAGAACGATGCCCACGGCGAACACGGAGCGAGCGTGCTTAAATCTGCTTTTATTTTCCCACTCGGCTTTTCTCTTCGCCACGGTATGCCCTCCTCTCGAAATTTTACGCCCACATATACGCGAGTATGTCCGTGCGCGTAGTACGCGTATGATAATTATATATAATAAACGCGCACATTGCAAGAGGGCAAAAATAATTTTACCGAACTTTCACGAGGAAATTTTTGGCACCGAGCCGCCGGAGGAGGAAAATCCGCGGAAAACGTCGGATTTTCACCCTGCGGGCGAGTGAAATCAAACCGCAGTCGCGGTTTGGGTAAATTCACCCTTCGGGCGCAATGAAATCGCCGCTGAGCGGCGGTGAAATTCACGCTGCCGCGTGAGTGAAATCAAGCCTTGCGGCTTGGGTAAATTCAATTCCTCACTTCCGTTCGGAATTGAGTTGTTGATTGTTTTCCGAAAATTTATTCTGCTCGGCAATTTCAATGCCTATTTGTATTCCGAAGTTAAACGCTTCTTTATAGCAATCCTCCATATCGCTTTTGTGTGCTTCTGCTAACGTTGCAGTGAAATTTTCAAATGATTCAAATAAATCTTCATTGCTTCGCAAGTTGCTTATTAAAGCTAATTCAATAATGTTAGCCTTTTGCAGAAGTTCATCGGTTTTTGCGCTTTGCGGTATGCTCTCTAATGTTCCTCTTTTCCCGTCAAGCATTTGTGAGATTGCAGTTTTACTTTTCATTTTTCGCCTCATTGTCAATATTTCATTACAAATATATTGCAAGTAATACCTGCAAGTCAAGCTTTGCGCAAGTAATAATGGCATATTTAACTATGAAGGGATAAAAATGATAAATATCGACCACATAAGAACTCAAATAATAAATGCTATAAAGCAGAGCGGAATGAGTTATACTGCCTTAGCTGAGAAAATAGGAGTGAAGCATCAAACTGTCTCACAATATATTCACAATAACATTTTACCGAGTTTAGATACTCTTGCAAATCTCTGCGCCGTTTTAGACCTGGATTCAAACGAAATTCTTTGCATTTCCGAATACAAAACAAACGAAAACAAATAACCAACAAAGACAAAAGCCGTGCAAACCTTTTCGCGGGGAACCTCTTTCCCCGCACCCCTTACTCATAATATCCCCTTATCGGGGTT